>JAYVOT010000351.1:0-1982 GCA_043757795.1 Chthonomonadaceae bacterium
CTTCAGTATAGTCTCCTTGTTGTTGAAGCAACTGAGCTATTCCCGCAAGCGTCCCGATCTCTGCAGCAAAATCTCTATGAGCTTCCGGAGTAGCCCGTATGCGTTGCAAGAGATCGTTCATCTCAGCGAGTCGGGCTGTTCTTTCATTGCGATTCAGCCCGATCGTGGAGGAGTAGACGATCTTATCGAGTGAAGGCGAAGCATCAAATCGAGGAGGTCTCTCACTGGAGAAATTATAAACACCGCTTCGAACTGAGAAGAAATCGGGGGCGCCGTCAGCAATTTGGGCGATGAGGTATTGCGGGACCCAAAACAGTATGGGGAAAGGACAATCAACTAGGAAATGATTGCGGCTAGCGTTCAAATTCAACAAGAACGGGATAGTCCGAGCGTTCTGATCTTTGCGAATCCAGTTCTCCATTCCGTACACGCATACCGCATCGGGTGGAGGGTATTTAATTTCGTCTCTCAGTCGATAGAGCAGATGAGGGATCTCAGTCGCAACTGACGCCTCTTGAATTCGAAACTCCGGGTTCTCTTTTTGAAACAAGTCTATCTGCCGGCGACGCTCCTCAGCCTCGTTGCAAACTGCAAAAAGCAAAGTGAAGCCTTTCGCAAAACGAAGTTCTCGCGCCAAAACGACTCTATTTTCAGCGTTGTCAAACGGAGCAGGATTGTTGAAAAGCGTTTTCAAACTCTACTCCGGTTTAATCCTGGCGTCCAACGTTTTTTTTGCGGCTTTTACAGCGTCCGTAAAGTCATCGAGTTCGCGTGCGATCGGATGCACGGCATACCAGGGCTTTGCTTTCTGAAAGCCGCTTTGCGCCAAGTCGCCGTTGATGTACTCCAATACGAAGAGGTTTTCCATCAAGTTGAGTTTCTCCCCGTTTTCCGTGTCCCACCCCTGATTATCGGAGATTTCGAGTTCTGCAAGCATTTTCCATTTCTCAGGAGACACGCCGACGCTGTAAGAAGGTACGGATTTGTAGACAGCAGCTTGAGCGGCTTTTAGCGGAATGGGAGCTTCTTCCGTGTGCAACGTAGATTCACGAACAAAACGCAGAAACTGCCTGACATGCCCTGCGGAATATCCCAATAAGAAGTCCAGAGCCTCTTGTTTGAAACATTGCTTCAGGTCAAACGGGGAGCAGCGTTCGCTCAATAGTTCGCTGAGCGCTTTTCTACCCGGCTCCCAGGGGGCGTGAGAACTGCGCTCTTCCACTTTCACGTTCGAAAGTACGGAGGGTTCGTTGCCGTAAAGTTGCATCAGTTCGTTCCCGGCGGCACGGGCAAGCGAGAGGTGTACTGTAAAAATGGTGTGGCAATCGAGGCGCGTGAACTGCGGCGCCCCTTGAATGAAAAGCGCCCGATAGGAGTTCTCGCCCTGATCTTTTCCAGCGATGCGCTGAATTTTTTCGAGATTATCCAAAATGAGCACGAAATCCGAATACGCTCGCGTTCCGTCCGGGCGAGTCTTTTCGCGAAGTTTAGTGCGCGCTTCCGTGAAGAGGTTGTTGATTTCATCTAGAAGTCCGGTCGTGCGAGGTTCAAGACTGGCGCGAACTTTCTCTCGAATGTTCGGGTCTGCACGATTCAGCGCAAGCTCCAATTTAACTAATTTAAGGTCGATGGTCGCTTTTGTCGGCTTGGTTCCTCTTGCAATTTCGACAACCGAACTCAACAGACTGGCAAGAGCAGTGTTCTTTAGTTCGATACCTTCGCGTTCACGAAATTGGGCCGCCATCTCGGTTACGATCGAGAGCAATACGTCAAACAGCGAGGCGTCAAAATAATCCACGTAGTCCGATGCGTCAATGTAGACTGGAAAGTAACGAGAGTGGTCGTGCCGGGGAGTCTCAGTCGTGAGTTCGAATTGCAGTTTTTTAAGTTCGGATGATTTTCCGCACCCGCTGTGCCCGGAAAACAGAACTTTCACTTTCCCGTTTGAGCGGTTCAGCTTTTCGCAATAAGTCTTTATGAAG
>JAYVOT010000352.1:0-1982 GCA_043757795.1 Chthonomonadaceae bacterium
GAACTCTTACGTAATCAATACCTTCGCCAAATTTCGATTGTGAACCCATTTTCCGTGCCTGATGATCTATATAAATTTGCGTATGGTAATCTAGTTCATCCTGTTACGACAAACAGGGAGGCGTTGGAGAGAGGAGCTAACAATCCTTATTGCGCAGGAGTGCTGGGATTCAAGAGGTTGGAACCATTTTGATACAGTTTATGACCTATCAATCGACTTCCTGTAGACGAAATCGACAAAAGCAACTGAAATTAAGTTACAGTCGTTCTGATTCGCAATTCAATAACGAAAGCGAATTTATAGATAGTATTCTTAGAGCGGGGATTCGTGCCATTCTTTTGCTAAAATAGCTTTGAGGTGTTCCGCTTCACGCTGTTTTTGCAACTCAAGATCGTCTGCAATCTCGGTCTGTTCTTCTTCCGCCTGGTCTCCCGAGATGATATGATTTGCGAAAAGGCATCCTGCCATAGCGGTGATTCCGGTTAGAGCGAGAACGACCGACTGCATTGAAACCTTTGCGAAGAGATAATTCGTTCCCATTCCTGTGAAGTAGAGCGCTGCGGCTCCAAAATAGCAACGTCTTGTCCAGGTAGAACCAGGGGCTACTGTTTCACCGACTGCCGAAAGAGCGGCAAGCGCTGCAATGATCATCAGAGTGGTGATGACGATGGTTTCTAGCAAATCGTTTTGTTTGTAATCCAAATTCCCGAATTGCACAAGAATAGGATGAAGCAAAATGTTGATGTGTTTCGGCTGGAATGCGTCTCTCAGAGCCAAAAACGAAACACCGTAACAAAGCGTTATGACTAGCGTCTGTCTTGAGAGAGGATGAATCAAAGATGCTAACAGCATAAGTAGAATTACCGGCAACGTGGCCGGTCTCTCCGTCATCCATCGCGTTAAGTCCGGCTCTATGTAGACTGTGACAAGAGCTAGAATTGGAGCGAGAATCGACATAGCAATCCGATTGTAGTCTATGCGAACAGGGTGGGTCGCTTGTGCTTTAGGGTCTTGTGGCAGTTGCGGGATAGGTTTTTGAGTGTTCATATTATTCAAGCTACCTCTCGCTAAGCATTAAACGGAGCGGGACTTCAAATGGACTGCATTCAATTTTATAATTGTACAACAGAAATCAAGGTTCGTCAATCTCAAAATGCAAAAACTGACGCTCATCAATCTACTTGAAAATGGCTGTACGGAATTTGAATAGAATTAACAAAGTTCCAATACGATATTCGCTGATTCAAGAAAATCATTGCAATTGAAATTAGATGCATTTGAATATTCTAAGAGGAAATTGGAGCGGAGGTATGCTAATGAAGACGCAGGGCTAGCGTATCTAAATTTTTCGACCTTTGCATCTCATCAGCCAATAAAATTGATAGACATACCTCAATTTATGGTTGCCTACTGACCGATTTCAACGGGCATTTTCGATAGAGGAATGGAATGAGTTTTAACTGTTGATATTTGTTGACCCTTGCTGAATCGAATTTTGATGCGCTACCCCTGCTGAAGACGTTTCTACTCATCTTGAAGGTTCAATTAATGTGGTATGATTGATCAAAATGGAATACCTACTCAAATTTTGTGAGTCAATAACTTTTAAACCGAAATCGAACGCAAGTGAAATCGGAATTTCATAAAACGATTGAATTTGAATTCTTTAGTTTAAAATCGTCGAAAATATTTCATTTATGTTTCTTGGAGAAAGGTCTCGGAGAGTGATTTGAATGAATTAGCGACGATAGCAGAGGAATTGCGCGCGCAGTTGGAGCGATCCAATTGCGCGCGAGAACAAGCGTTGAAAAGTTGCCGAGAGGTAATCCAACGCTCTTCGCGCGCTATTCGAGCGATTCATAGAGGTGAGTTTGAATCGGCTAAAATGCTGATTGAAGAGGCTAAATCGAGAGTGGCGGCAGTTCGAGAGTCGCTAGCGCAATTTCCAGAACTCTTTCACGCCGGATATGTGCATGATTCTC
>JAYVOT010000353.1:0-1981 GCA_043757795.1 Chthonomonadaceae bacterium
AAGGCCTTGTACCGACTAGTTTCATGCTCTAAATCGAATTACGAAAAAAAAACCGCTCGGTGCAAAGAGCCGGCGGCGATGAATCAAAAAGCCGCGAACGCCCGGATTGAGTTGGGTTGGCTCGCGGCAAATGGATTGAAACATGAAAAAGAATCGTTCGCGAGTTACCTATCGGTACGCTCGCGGCGACGGTTGTCAAAAATCAACGTAGGTTGTAAGTGAATGACGTTCAACGAATCCTCGAATGCTTGCAAAATATAATGTCACTCATTGTACACCGAACTAACCGTTTGAGTCAACTTAAAGAAGAAAATGCGATTTGAGTTCGCCCATCTCTTTGCCAATTCGCCCTATTTGCAAGTTTTTCCGCCGAACCTAGCGCTACTGAACCGTCTTAACGATCTCGATTTTACGCTCGGAAGGATGAACGAATGACAATTGTTGTTTCACCATGTCCTCATCTTGAGAGTCAAGACTTTCAATCTGTTTCTTCACTTCTTCAGTCAGTCCGTCTTTGCTCTTCTCAGCGGGAACTTGAATATTGCGCCATTTTTTGAAATGAAGTTCGTTGTGCTTATTGGTGGATTCAAGCACATTCCTCGCTTGAACGTTTTCGAGGAGGGCGGGAATGGACGCAAGGTTCAACCCTGTTTCCAAAGCGACATTATCCGTCTCGAAAATCAGGTTCCCCTCTTCTTTAATCTGGTATTTTCCTGCAGGCAACCCAACTACTTTCAAACGAAACTGATTGAACTCTTTGTCCGCTTGCGTCACCTCAAGGGCGATAAGCATGTCGATATTTTTGGGTTCTCTTGGGAGCGGCCAGGGCAAAACTTTGTTTTTGAAAGTGAAGGAAAAATCCCGTTCATCTCCTGTCAGTTTAGCGACTTTGGAATTAACCGACCGGACGACTCGTCTTTGACTGGGTTCAAGCTCTATCTCTGCAACTGCTGAGGGGGCTTTCCAGGCTCGCAAGACGGCAGCAGCCATCACCATGTGACCGCCGTTATCGGGATGAACTCGGTCCGGAATGATCTTGGCAGCCAGTTCAGGATCGATCGCTTTCGCCTTTTCGAGCGTCTCGACCAGGGGAGCGTTCGTGTCTGCAATCGTAAGTTTGTACTCCTTTGCGAGGTTAGCCACCGCTTTGCCATACTGCACGAGCACGTCATTATAGCCGCCAGGGAAGCTCGGCGTTCTTGTGACGTCGTCGTAAGCAGGGGCTGTGAGCAATGTCAGGCGCACTCCGGGAAGCTCTTTTTTCAATGTCTCAATAATGCTTCGATAGCCGTTGATATAGGTATCGAAGATTCCTTTGTCAAAAGCTCTGTAGCTCCCGTCGTTCATCCCGAGGCAGATCGTCACGACTGTGGGCTTGTAGACTATCACGTCCCGTTTGAGTCGAAGCGCTATCGGACCGCCGCCTCCGCCTGTGACGCGGTCTCCGCCCCAGCCGGAGTGCACAAAAGTGAAATGACTGTCCGGGAAACGGGTCACGCAGTAGGTTTCGATGTAAGTAGTGTACTTCCGCTGATCCGTAATGCTGTCGCCGTAAAACACCACACGGTCGCCATTCTTAAGGTAGAAACGGTCATGCCCTTTGATCGCCGCTTTCAGGGCGGCAGGCTCGGAGGCGACAACGGGAAGAGCGCTTCCCAGAACGATGACAGAACAGATTCCAAGAGACAAACGTTTAAAAATTCGCATAAATCACTCTCTCCTTCGATTTCAGCGGATAATTCGGCGCCAAAATCTTGATTCTTTCGTAGTATAGGAAGTATGACGTATAGTACGCCAATCATAGTCGAATATCCTTGACGACTGTAACAAGAACGGCAAGCATACGTCAATCATAGGTGATAAACCTCTTTTCACGCTTTTTTAATTCGTGAAAATAAATCAAATCCGACTTCGCGCGAGCGGTTGCTTAAAGGAAACTTACATGACATTTAATAACGGAAAAATGAATTTTGCTCTATTC
>JAYVOT010000354.1:0-1981 GCA_043757795.1 Chthonomonadaceae bacterium
CTGTTTGATGTCGAAATCGCCCACGAGGACGAGGACGGCGTTGTTGGGAGCATACTAAGTTTTGAAAAATCCCTTCACGTCCTGCAAGCTCGCTTCATCGAGATCTTTCATAGAGCCAATAGTTGAGTGTTGGTAAGAAGGGTTTTGGATCGCCAATTCAACTAGTTTCTGCCTAGCGTTCGCATAGGGCAGATTGTCGTATCGCAGGCGCTTTTCCTCCTTTACGACATCCTGTTGATTTTTCAAGTTGTCTGAAGTCACAGCGAGTGAGCGCATCCGGTCTGCTTCAAGCCATAGGATCAGCGGCAGTTTTTCGGAGGGAACGGTTTCGACGTAAGTCGTGTCTTCCGGACGAGTGAACCCGTTCATAACTCCCCCGGCGGAGTCGATCAATTTTGCGTGTTCGAACTTCCCGACGTTGGCGGAACCCTGGAACATCATGTGCTCGAAGAGGTGCGCGAAGCCGGTTTTGCCCTTCGCTTCGTCTTTAGATCCGACGTCATAGGCGAGCGCCAACCCCACGACCGGAGCGCTTTTGTCCTGGGACAAAACGACGCGCATTCCGTTCTTGAGCTTGAACTGCTCAATCGGGTATTTTTGCGCTTTTTGCGCCTGCGCACCGCCTGCGCAAAGAACCGTTGCCAGTAACGCGCATGCAACTGTCTTTCTCATATTAATTGATCTCCTTTAGCAAACGAAATCCTTGCGACAAGTTTACCTGATTTTGCGTAGGGTAGAGAAAAGGAAATGAAAAGAAGGTTGTCGAAATGGATTTTCATCCGACTTGAACTCTCCGGCAATTTCCGAAACTCAAAATGACGCTATGGGTCGGATAGGTCCCTTGCTGAATTCCCAACTCACAGCCATACGTGTAGACAGTTTCGAGCAAGGCTATGCGTCAGACCGACAAGTCGCTTCGTTTCAGAGAGTCGCATCCGGCAGACCCGCTTTGCAATTGCGCCTTAAGAGTAAGGGCTTTTCGCCCTTCTCGGAACTTGACGAAACGACAACAAGGTCGGAAAATTTTATAGCCAAGACGTGGAAGTCAATATTATTCGAGTATGACGAGGACAGGAGAGGGGAAATTTTGAAATCACAAGCCGTTTTTCACAGGGTCGGGCATCGCGGCGCGCCCCGAGAGTTTCCAGCGAACACGCTTCGCAGTTTTAGCCGGGCGATGGAATACGGCTGTACAATGGTTGAGTGCGACATTCGGGAGGCGGCGGACGGCGAGCTTGTTCTTGCGCACGATGCGGAGGCGGCGGCGGGCGGCAAACTTTATACGATCGCCGAACACGAAAGCGCATTTCTCGCGAGTCTGGACCTCGGAGCGGGCGAGGGCGTTCCCAGGCTCTCCGAATTGGCGACGCTTTTGAAAGACCGATGCGCGATTATGGCGGACATGAAGTGCGAAGGAGGCGAAATTGAGCGTAAAGTCATCGAAGCGCTCTCCTCGCTGAGCGTTTCATCGAAACTCGTTCCGGGAGCCGGGAGCGACAGCCGTAAGCGCTTTCGCGAAAAAGACTCGTTTCTGCCTCTTTCCCTCAGTCTGGGCGCGTTTCAAATGGAGGAATCGGAGTTTGAGGAGATCTTGTCGAATTTAGACACTCAAGCGGTCACGTGGGAACATCCCCTTCTCACTTCGGAGAGAATCTCAGCGTTGCATTCGCGAGGCGTTGCCGTCTACGCCTGGACAGTGGACGATTTTCCTACGATGTTGCGCTTGCAGGAGATGGGCGTTGACGGGATCATCAGCAACCGTTGCGACTTGCTGGCAAAACTCTGAAAGTAGGTAACTGCTCACCTCACCCCCGGCCCCCATAAGCGTTAACTTAAGCCGAAAGTTCGTTCTGGCGCGCCCCCGGCGCTCCACGCCGCCCCCGATTTTGGAGGAAAATCCTTTTAAATCGGGAAGTCAACCCTGATTTGCAGCCAACATATCCGCCTAGAACGGTAAAAACTCCCAATAGAAGCTCTCTTC
>JAYVOT010000355.1:0-1979 GCA_043757795.1 Chthonomonadaceae bacterium
GTTTTTTGGTGTGTCCTTTGCGACGCTATCCGCGTCCATATCGTGATCTTGAGCGATCAAGATCACCTCCCAAATCGTCAGGTGGGACACCTTCAAGTAGGCTTGTCGCCCGATGACTGAATTGCGGAATTCAATGTTTGCAAACTTCTAGGTCTGCAAAGACTCCTCGGTATACTGCGGCCCAATTCGCTCTTACTCTTCCCCAGTTGCATCGCCTGACGCCTCAAGCGATGCAACCGGTTTTCTTTCAATCGAATGCTGACTAGGAGTGCGTCATTGTTTTCGTTGCTCTCTATGCACTTCAGGAGTTTCATTCGACTACATTGCAACGCCGAAGGCGAAATTTGCAACGGAAAAATTGATTCTCGGTATAACACATACGCATTCCGTAAGCCTACTTCATTCTCGATCAGTTTGCCAACTGTTAAGCCTCGGAGACACATAGCGCCTGACTGCAAGTGCGCTTAGTATAGGATATTCGACACCTCGCTATAAGCGGAAGATAGAACGTGATTGTTTGAATTCGGCCACCGTCAACCGTTGCAAACAAAAAGCCGTCCCTCCCCCGAAAACATTCGGGGGAGAGACGGTTTTAATTCAACTCACGCCTAATCTATGACACCAGCGAAAACGGATTCTCCAGCGCTTTCTTCACTTCGTTCACGAATTTGGCGGCGCTCACGCCGTCCAACAGGCGGTGATCCGCGGAGAGCGTGATCTTCATCAGGGATTTGATGACGATCTCGTCGTTCTCCTTCACCACCGGAGTGCGAACCGAGGCGCCGATCGCCAGAATCGCCGCTTCCGGCGGGTTGATAATCGCGATAAACTCGTCGATGCCCATCATGCCGAGGTTCGAGACGCTGAAGGTTCCACCGCTGTACTCGTCCGGTTTCAGTTGCCCGTTTCGCGCTTTCACGATGAGAGCTTTCGCGTCCGCGGAGATCTGCCGGAGCGATTTCGTGTGGCAGTCTCGAACTACCGGGATAATCAGGCCGTCTTCGATTCCGACCGCCACCCCGATGTGCGCCTCCGAATAGCGGCGAACCGTTCCTTCGGGAGTCCACGTCGAGTTCACCTCCGGGACTTTGCCAAGCGCGACCGCACAGGACTTCAGAATCAGGTCGTTGACCGTGATCTTCGTGACTCCGTCCGCATTGAACTGCTTCAGAAGCGCCGTCGCGTTGTCCATCTGCACGAGGATCGTCACGTAGAAATGAGGGATCGTCTGCTTGCTTTGAACGGTGCGTTTCGCGATCGCTTCGCGCATCTTGCTCGGTTTCGCGTCCGTGGAAGTCGTCGTGGAGGCGACCGCCGGGGCGCTTGCCGGACCTGTTTTCGGAGATTCGACTTTTGGCGGAACGACAGCGGGCGCGACGGAGCCGGGCGTGAACGCGCGAACGTCTCGCTCCACGATTCTGCCGCCGGGGCCCGTTCCCGCCACCGCTTTCAGATCGATGCCAAGTTCCGCGGCGATATTTCGTGCGAGCGGCGAGCTTTTCAGGCGCTCAGAGTCGCCGATTTTCGCGACGACTGCGCCAGGCGAGACCTGAACCTTCGTATAAGGGATCGGGTTCGTCTCTTTCGTCGCGTGATTTCCGTTGGCGGAACCTGACGGCGCGACGACTTCGCCCTCCCCGATGATCGCGATGGTTGCGCCGATGGGAACCGTTTCACCCTCTTTCACCAGAATCTTCGAGAGTTTTCCTGTGTCGTAAGAGGTGATCTCGACGTTCGCTTTGTCGGTCTCCACCTCTGCAATGACATCGCCCTCGTTTACGAAATCTCCCTCTTTTTTGATCCAGGAAGTAATCGTTCCTTCGGACATGCCGTCGCCCATTTTGGGCATTGTGACCTCTGCCATCACTTCTCCTCTTAAGCCAGCGCTTTTTTGACTGCGGCGATTACGTCGTTGTCCGTTGGGATCGCGGCTCGTTCCAGATTTCTTGCATAAGGCATCGGCACATCCGCCCCCGCCA
>JAYVOT010000356.1:0-1977 GCA_043757795.1 Chthonomonadaceae bacterium
GAGCTTTTACAGCCTCTGAAACTCTCCTGAAACTCTCACCTCGTCATATCCCCGCGCATATCTTTCAAGCGAACGCACTCATGCAACAGGGAGACGCTCACGCAGCGCTCAAAGTCATCAATAATCTGATTCAACTCAGCCCGGACAATCCGGAGCACCACTTTCGAAAAGCTCAAATCAGTCAACATCTCAATGAATCCGGCGTGGCGATTCAGGAGTTCGTGCAGGTGATTCGCCTTGATCCGGATGGGGAGTTCGCTGAAGCGGCGAGGGAGAGCGTTGAGGCTCTGGATATGTTCCATCTCTCGCAAATCGCGATGTTGGCGAGTGAAGACGCGATTTTCCGGGCGAAACTTTGTCAGAACTGCCTGGAAGCGATCCGTGAACGCGGTTATTCGCTTGGTCCCATGGGCGAACGCCTGCTAGCCAATTTCTGCGAGAATGAACTGAAAGACCTCACTTTTTCGCAAAGCGTCGTGCGATATCACTGACTTTCGTGGGAAGAAGGAGCTAATCCGTGCAGCTTAATTTACTCATGTTACGCACTGCGGACGCGAGATTCCGGGGTCTCAAAAACCAATCTATTGGCCTCAAGTTTGAAGTTCCCGCATAGCTATGTCCAAAAAACGCTTCCGCCGATTGCGCATTTGCAAAAAGGCTCTGCCCGATGTGAAGATTCCCAACGTTGCGGGTTGGATTATCGCCCGAAGGGCTTCCCGCCGAAGGCGCTATAGCGAAAAAGCTCTGCCCGTCAGGACTGTTGATGGCGATGCGATCGTATTTTTTCTTGAGATGATAAATCCCAACATCGCAACTGTATTTTCCCCGCCGAAGGCGCTATAGCGAAAAAGCTCTGCCCGTCGCGACGATTCGCATCCCTCCTACTCCCCCTTCTCCCGCAGCGCGGGAGAAGGGGGTCGGGGGGATGAGGGCTTCCCGTCGTGACGATTCGCAAAAATGCAGTGAATACAAGCGACCTCGGCGTTTCTCACGTCCGGAGAACGCCCATTCATTTGCCGAGTGTTTTCAACACACGGATTTGTTGGTTGCGTAACATGAGTTATTTTGAGGAAATATGACCGCAATCCAGACTCTTCTCTCTCTGCTTTCCATTGCGAGATCAGGGGAACGCACCTTGATCGCGGGAATATTGAACGTCACTCCGGACTCTTTTTCCGATGGGGGGCGTTTCCTCGACTCCGACGACGCAATGCGACAGGCGGAAAGAATGCTGGAAGAGGGGGCGGATTTTCTGGATATCGGCGGCGAGTCCACTCGCCCCGCCACTTTCGCTGACAACGCGCCGCTCACTCCAAAAGAAGAACTTCATCGCATTCGTCCTATTATCAAGGCGATATCAAGCCGATTTCCCGCTCTCCCCATCTCCGTCGACACCTACAAATCAGAAGTGGCTTTAGAAGCGATTCTAGTCGGAGCAGTCATGCTGAACGATATCAGCGCATTTCGCGCCGACCCGAAAATGGCAAGCGTCGCGGCGGAATCCGGAGTCCCTGTCTGTCTGATGCACCTGCCCGGTCTTCCCCGCGCCCTGACTTCTAATCCTGTCTACGCGGATGTTATGGGCGAGGTGAAGGCGCACCTATTGGAGAGGGCGGCGGCGGCGATAGCAATGGGGGTGAAAGCGGAGCGGATCATTTTAGATCCTGGTTTCGGGTTCGGCAAGAGCTTAGCGCAAAACTTCGAACTGTTGCGCCGACTGCGCGAACTCGCGGATACCGGCTATTTGACGCTATCCGGAACCTCTCGAAAATCGATGATCGGCAAAGTTCTGGGCGACTCTCCGCCTGAAGATCGGCTAGAGGGCACGGCGGCGACTGTCGCGATTTCCATCGCCAACGGAGCGTCGATCGTTCGCGTCCACGACGTCAAACAGATGGCGCGAGTCGCAAAAATGACTGACGCCGTCGTCCGAGCGAGCGGGGCAACCCGTACACTCCAACACGGTACTTTCTAAAA
>JAYVOT010000357.1:0-1975 GCA_043757795.1 Chthonomonadaceae bacterium
CAGTGGCGCAACTCGGGCAAGTCTCCCAATTCTCAGCGCATCAACCCCCTAACTTAACGCCTCTTTTAGATGAAATTCAAAAGCTAATTACTTCTAGCGCTAAAAATTTCGCAGATGCACTTGACAATTGACTCTATCAGCGCTAAAATATTCGCACTTGTGCTTCCCATCGATATTTTGCTTTGAAGGAGGGTTTGAAACGTGGCTTTGGGAAATCGCTTGAGTCGTAGAGAGAGACAAATCATGGAAATCCTCTTTCGCAAGGGGCAAGCCTCTTCCGGAGAGGTGTTGGACGCGATGCCGGACGCGCCCGGCTATTCCGCTGTCCGAACTCACTTGAGGATACTGGAGGAGAAAGGGCATGTCACACACACGACTTTAGGGACGAAGTACGTTTTTCAACCTGTCACGCCTGCAAAAAATGCCGCTAGCTCAGCCCTGAGTCAGGTAATGGAAACTTTTTTCGGCGGGAGCGTCGAACAGGTGGTCGCAACACTTGTTTCAGAATCAGAGACGAAACTGTCAAGTGAACAGCTGGAACGCCTGGCGGAGTTGATCGAATTTGCAAGGATGAAGGAGATCGATAATCATGAGTGAAGCGCCTGTCAGCAGTTTTGTCCCTCACTTAATTGAATTTCTTGTCAAGAGCAGTTGTATTTGGTTGATTGCTGCGGCAAGCGCCTGGCTCCTTCGCAAACGCTCTGCCGCATCGCGCAACCTCGTCTGGAAAATCTGTTTACTCTCACTCTTTTTCCTGCCGCTCTTCTCTATGACAGTTCCCTCAGTCCCTATCTTCTCACTTCCAACGTCTCCGAACAATGCGATCGGGACAACTTCAACGAGCGGCAACATCGCACGGACAAGTACTCCCCATCCCAATTCCAACAAAATCGTTTCGACTTTGAGAACTGGGGTCGTGCCAAAACCTGAAAACCCAACCGTTTCAATTCGTTCGAGCCTCCCTGTTGAAGCGCCTAACAATGGCGTATCGAATAATATTGAGTCTGCACCCCCATCTCCTATCGAATCGCATCCAATAAAATTCAATTCTTCCAGCTTAATAATCGTCTTATTTTATATCTGGTTGATCGGGTTTTCCGCTTGCATTGCGCGAATCACGATGGGAGCCAGACTCGTCCGGTCTTTTCGGAGAGGGTCTTTATCGGCTTCGCAGGAGATCAAACAACTCTCAGCAGACCCAGTCCAGTCGACCAGTCTGAAACAGTCAGTTGCAATTCTGCAAACATCTCCATCCTTCCGCATTCACTCGCCGATGACCTACGGACATTTTTCGCCAACGATACTGTTGCCGCACGAATCTGCAGAATGGTCGTCCGAACGCATGAAATCGGTTCTGCTGCATGAGTTTGCGCATATCTCTCGATGGGACTGGTTGGCATTAACGTTCTCAAATTTCATATGTTCCATTTACTGGTGTCATCCGCTTTTTTTACTGGCGGCACGCGAGATGAGACGCGAGAGTGAGCTTGCTTGCGATGACATCGTTCTTCTTTCCGGCATGCCAGCCTCAAACTACGCGAGTCATCTGTTGGCAGTCGTCGCTTCTATAGATCGAAAGTCCGCAATGCCTGGAACAGCCATCTCGATGGCTCAGTTCGGACAGACGGAGACTCGCCTTCGCGCCATCCTGGATAAAAAGCGCCCCAGAAACGGAGTGTCCAATTTGAAAACGCTCGTGTCGACTTGCTTTGCTTTTCTAGCCCTTAGCGGGTTCTCCGCCCTCAAAGTGAAAGCCCAATCTCCGGAATGGATAACGGAAAAAGTCTCTTCAGGGAGCGGAGACAAAGTGACTTTAGGAGGCTTGCTTTCATCCGCAGCAACCGAGCAGCTGTCTAAGCCAATGAAAAATAGCCCGAAAACGCTTCCGCATTTCTTTGAGCGCTCAGGCGTATTTCCAGTCGTGTTCAATTCCAAGTTCATTTTCGATTCCAAGTTCATTTTCGCACCGAACGCG
>JAYVOT010000358.1:0-1973 GCA_043757795.1 Chthonomonadaceae bacterium
CGATCGGAATCAAAAACTTCGATGAACTCCTTGCTCCTTTGCCGGAAGCGATTCGTCTCACAGGCGACTTGAATCTTCCGCCCGCACTCGACGAATACAATTTAGTCAAACACCTCTCGCAACTTGCTTCCAAAAACGCCGACCTCGACAGCCACCTGAGTTTTCTTGGAGCTGGAATCTACGACCATTTCAAGCCTTCGGTAATCGGCGCGTTGCAGTTCAGGGGCGAATTCGCTTCCGCTTACACTCCCTATCAACCTGAAGTCAGTCAGGGCATGTTGCAGGCGATCTACGAGTATCAGACGATGATCTGCGCTCTTACTCAGATGGACCTCTCAAACGCCTCCATGTATGACGCCTCCACTGGATTGGCGGAAGCGGCGCTTATGGCGGCAAGCCTGGTAAATCGATTTGAAATCGTCGTCAGCTCTTCCGTTCACCCGCACTACAGGGAAGTGATTCAGACTTACGCTGACTCGACCGGCTATATCGTAGTCGAGACTCCCCGAATCGGCAACGGCGCTTCCGATCTCGCATCTTATAAATCGGTCATCAATTCAAAAACGGCGTGCGTCTTAGTGCAACATCCGAATTTCTTCGGTAGCCTTGAAGATATTGGCGCAATCACAGAGGTCGCGCACGCGGCAGGGGCGCTTTCAATCGTTTCAGTCGATCCGATTTCGTTGGGATTGCTTAAGCCTCCGGGAGAATTCGATGTAGATATCGTCGTCGGGGAGGGGCAGTCGCTGGGTAGCCCGATGGGGTTTGGCGGGCCGCTTCTGGGGTTTTTCGCGTGCAAGAAGAAGTATGTTCGCAGTTTTCCAGGCAGAATAGTCGGGGCGACTCAGGACTCGGAAGGCCGCAGGGGATATACGATGACTCTGCGTACGCGCGAACAGGACATTCGGCGTGAAAAAGCGACTAGCAATATCTGCACAAATCAATCTCTTCTGGCATTGGCTGCGACGATCTACCTTTGTGAAATGGGGAAATCCGGGCTGCGCGATGTGGCGAATCTCTGCGTTCAGAAAGCAAACTACGCTAAAAACAGATTTTCGGAAATCCCGGGAGTTAAAGTTCATTTTGCAGAATCCAAGACTTTTAAAGAGTTTATCGTTCAGTTGCCCGCGACTGTTTCCGTAAAAGATGTCAACAAGAAACTGCTTGCCAAAAAGATAATAGGGGGGCTAGCGCTGGAAAACTATTATCCGGAGCTTGCGAACTGTATGCTTGTGTGCGTCACGGAGACAAAATCAAAGGCGGACATTGATCGCTATCTCGAGGCAGTGGGGGAAGTCATTTCCGGAAGGAACGAAAACCAATGAGCGAACCGTTGATTTTTCAAAAGAGCAGAACAGGACGCCGAGGCGCTACCTTGCCCGAATGCGACGTTCCCGAAATCGAATTGTCGGAACTTCTCGGCGAAGGCGCACTGCGTTCATCGCTCCCGCTTCCTGAAGTATCGGAACTGGATGTCGTGAGACATTTTACGCACCTTTCGCAAAGAAACTACTCAATAGACGCCGGCTTTTATCCGCTTGGCTCCTGCACGATGAAGTACAACCCGAAAGTAAATGACAAGACCAGCTCAATGCCAGGATTCGCATCTCTGCATCCTTTGCAACCTGTTGAGACCGTACAGGGAGCGTTGGAGGTTATTTACGAGCTTCAAACGATGCTTTCAGAGATATGCGGAATGGCAAAGACCACTTTGCAACCTTCCGCAGGGGCGCATGGCGAACTGCTCGCGATGATGATGGTGAAAGCTTATCACGAGGGTAGGGGAGAAGCTCATCGCAATATCGTGGTGATTCCGGATGCGGCGCACGGTACAAACCCGGCAAGCGCCGCGAGATGCGGCTTCAAAGTGAAGGGCGTGCCTGCGAACGATAAAGGATGTACGGACTTAGACTCGCTCGAAAAAGCGCTTGACGGGAACGTGGCGGCTTTCATGTTGACGAACCCGAACACTG
>JAYVOT010000359.1:0-1973 GCA_043757795.1 Chthonomonadaceae bacterium
CGTACTGAGAACTATAGCTACGACGAACTCAACCGGCTAAAAACAGTGAACTACGGCGATGGTCAGACGCAGGGCTACAGCTTCGACGCGATGGGGAACCGAACGCAAAAGCAGGACTCCGCCTCCGGAACCGAGAACTACTCCTACAACGCCGCGAACATGTTGCTCACCCGGGCAAGCAACTCCTACTCCAACGACGCTAACGGGAACACGCTGACAGGCGGCGGTCGTACTAACACTTGGGACAGCGAAAATCGACTCACTCAGTGCGTGAATGGGACTAACACTTCTACATTCGCGTATGGAGCTGACGGCATTCGACGCAGAAGCGTAGTCAACACGGTCTCAACCGATTTCGTTCTTGACAACTCAATGTTTATTCGCGAACGCAGAAACTCTACCAACATCGCGACGTATCTCGTGGGAGCAAGAGGTCCTGAATACCGCCGGGACGATACTTCCGGCACAGTTCGATGGTATCTCTACGATGGGCTAGGCTCAGTTTTGGGCGAGGTCGATCCTTCCGGGAACGTGACTTCGAGCCGGAAGTACGATGTCTACGGGCTAGTTCGGGGCGGCAATAATCCAGGCGGTACTTCGGCGCATAAGTTTGTGGGGCAGTTGGGGCATCCTTCCGAGGATAACACCGGGCTGATCTATATGCGGGCTAGGTACTACGACCCGGCAGTGGGGAGGTTCGCTAGCGAGGACAGTGAAAGAGTTGGAGAGAACTGGTTTGAATATTGTTCCTCAAATCCAATCAATTTTGTAGATTCTACAGGACACTACAGCGATGTCACGAATCAATTCATGGTGCTTGGTTTCGCACTGACTCTGGCTGCAATAATCTATTATTTTATAGGACTTGCAAATGTCAAAGTTGCGAAATCGGGAAATTTCAGGAAATTATGTTACACTCGCGCTTTGCAAATTTCGACGTTAGCCGTCATATGCTTTGGGATAGCTGCTGTTGGCATAGTCAACTCGCAAATTGTTGGCTATATACTAACTGCAGTGGCTGGCTTTCAATCCATAATTGGCTTGCTGTTCAAGTCAACAATTAACAGCAGTTTTACCTGTGCCAGCACAAGTGTGATTGCTGCTGCAGTTTATGGGCTGATACTTCTTGGATATATGTGTTCAATAGGGGCTGAAAATGAACATCATTGATTTCAAGTATATTGACTTACTGCTACGTATTTTGACTTTTCCAATAAATTGGTGGATAAGTTTTCTAATCAGTCCATATCTTATTTGGGTATTGCCTAGAACTGAGATAAAAATAAATCGAACCAATGTTGGAATGGAAACATCAGAAATGGCTCATATGCGTCGTTTTCGTTATCTAGAAGCTAATATTATGTTTCCAGTACTTTCATTGGCAATCCTTGGATTTGTGGAAGGTTTTGCAATCCATGCAAAAAACAACATTTTTAGATTCGCTCTAGTTGTGGCAGGGTTGCTACTTCTTTTGAATATATTGAAAAGTATATCACGATATAGTATAGCTCCAGAAAAATTGCCAAAATGACTCGCTAAGATTGATTGTCGTGTAACCAGTGACCCTGATCCCATCCTCTATGACATTTAAAACGAGTAGGGTTCTGTCGAATCTTAGTTCATTACAACTCGAGTCAGGAATCAAAATGAGCAATAATAATAGGAAATGTGAGCTACGCCTACAACACGGACTTCAACCTTTCGGGCGTGACGCTCGATCCGGGAACGGGAACGCATCTTAATCGCACGGTTGCGTTCGGATATACCTCGGTCTCCGGGACGAACGGGACTGAGACGGGCTTGCTCTCTTCGGTGACGGATCCGCTGGGGCACAATATGACTTATGGGTACGGGATTTCGACCTTGTTGAACTCCGCTTTCCCGACCTCCATCACGGAGCCTGCGGGGGTGGACGTCAACAACAACGCTCGAACTCTGACGACGAACATCGCGCCGCCTTTCGCTAACAACAG
>JAYVOT010000360.1:0-1971 GCA_043757795.1 Chthonomonadaceae bacterium
GTCACGACGGGCAGAGCTTTTTCGCTATAGCGCCTTCGGCGGGAAGCCCTTCGGGACATAATCCAACCCGCAACGTTGGGAATCGTCACATCGGGCAAGCCCTTTTCAAATGCTTCATCGGCGAAAGCGTTTTTTGGACATAGTTATGCTGGACCTTCAAACTTGAAGCAAATGGATTGGTTTTTGAGATCCCGGAATCTCGCGTCGGCAGGTCGCTCATTTTCGTGCCGGGTGTTTTGAATACCCGGACATTTCGTCCTACGGAGTGCGTAACATGAGTTATTCATTGGCGAGATGGAACAGACGAGTTATTTCCCTTGCAATCCCGAACTTATCCATTTAGCGCATCTTACTCCGCTTGATTGCAAAGGGACGTTATTAAAATCAAGACTTGCGATTGCAAGCAAATCACAATTCAATCAAATCAAAATTTTACTGACGTAAACTGAAAATAGTTGAAATTAGTGTTGCGCGGTTGCAAGCAGTATAATATACTGATGATTGTAAGTCGATTCGTCAACATGAACGCGCAAACGTGACTTGAGGAATAAGAAACGACTGTTCGGTTTGAACTTGACATCGCTCTCGCGTGAAAGAGCGAACAGTAGTGACTATCTTGAAATTCTCTTAACTTAAATTCATTTCAGCCTAATAAATTTTCAAAATAGCTTCTTAAAGTTAAATAGGATCCAATGCAATTACGAAAAACTCGGTGGAAATTATGCTTACCCAATATACTTTTCGAATATTCCTATCTTCTATGTGGTTCATTGCAAGTTATAGTAAATTCGAAAACAGTGATTCGACACTAACTGCGATTGAACAACTCACCCCTCTAAAAGGCAAGCTATCAATAATTATCGCACGTTTATTGCCCTTTATTGAAATGTCGCTCTCACTGACTCTTCTCTGGAACTTGACTCGAATTTGGGCTTCGGGCATCAGCGGAATAATTCTTTTTATCTTCGGCACGTTGCTTTCAATCTCTTTGCTTAGAGGTAAAAAAATTCACTGCAATTGCTTTGGTGCGCTCAGCGCCTCCCTCATCTCCTGGGGAACAGTTTTTAGAAACGTTACCTTGATGTTGCTTTCAGTAGTTTGCAGTATAGCGCCTACAGAACGCTTGACTCGTACTCAAGATCGCGAATTGTGGCTATTAGCTACTCTGCTCGCAGTCTTTATGCTGATAGTCGCTCTTCTTGCTTCAAGCGTCAGTGAACTTGTCAAAACTGTTGTGAAATCTGAAAATAGTCCTGCTGAGTTTCTTACGGAAGTACGATGGTTTAGGAAAACTTTTCATAAGTAGAAAAGGAAGTGGAAATGCCGACTGGCGCCTGGATGTTCTCATACTTTGCACTTTGGACGTTAGTAATATTTGAGGGAGCAGTATGCATTCTTCTGGTTCGTCAAGCCAATTCCCAGGTCAACCATTGGGTTCGGAATGATCCCGATTGGGGATTGCCGCTCGGCAGTCTGGCGCCGGTTCTTCCGGATTACGACTTTCGAGGCGCGGCGATTTCATCCGTTCCTCAAGCAGGCAAACTAAGAGTCCTTTTCTTTGTGTCGACTAAATGCTCTGCGTGCGATCAGATTATGATGCGAGTCTCACCGACTGTCGGGATTGATGATGTAGAAGTCATCCTGATCGTTCAGGGGAACGAAGAGAATACAGCTCTCTATCTTGCGAAGCATCGGAGCGATATTATCCCTAATTTATTGGTAGTGACTGACCCGGAACGGAGTATTGCGGAAAACTACAAAGCGAACGTATCTCCGTTTGTGGTTGTAATAAATTCAAATGGAAGAGTCGGCGCAAAGAGGTCCGCCCTTACATTAACGGAAATTGGCATGCTGATCGATAGCGCAAAGGTGACGCGAGGTTAGAAAGCGGAGGTCGGATACCGTTGTGACGGAAAGATTTTTTCTCGTAAACAATATTGCGCTTATGATGGCAACGATCATTATCGGAAT
>JAYVOT010000361.1:0-1970 GCA_043757795.1 Chthonomonadaceae bacterium
ATCGCTTTTGCTCCTTGCGGCAGTCTATAGAGAAATGGGAGTCTGCCAACGCGCTCTTGAGACCCTTTCGGATTTAACTGAGAAAAGCGGTCAAACGACTATCAATGCGGAACAGATTGCAACGGCGAAGGTCGATATTTATCGAGACCTCGGTAGGATCGCTCTTTTGATGTCCGGGTACGTCAACGACAAGGAAGCTAAGAAATAGTCGTGTTCCCATAAGGCAAATCTCAAGGATGAATTCTTGCTCTAAGAACGTTTTGGCGTTCCGGAATAAATTTCCTATTCAGGCGGCGCTTCTTATGCAAAACAGAACCCCCTAAGGCGCTCTCGCGTCCGGAAGACGCTTGTTTTTTTGCAGGGACTTTCAAAACCCCGTATAACGGGGGCAACCTCCGGAACGTCATCGAGCAGGGCGCATTCGCGCCCGACCCGCTAATGCATTGATATAAGTGCGTTGAGGATAAAAGAGTGAGAAATACAAACAAAACCGCTTCTTTGCGACTTGCCCTGCCGCTTGTCTTTTGCCTGGGAATCGCACCTATTTGGGCGAATGCGGATACCTGGGCAGTATTGATAGGCGTCAGCAAATATCAGAACCCTCAGATCAGTTCGCTGAAGTTTCCTGCTGCCGACGCAACGAGCCTTCGCGATGCGATGACGGACGCTAAACTGGGACGAATTCCTATTGATCACGTCAAATTACTGACAGATGACGAGGCTACCGGAGACAACATTCGCGCCTCCGTATCGGATTTTCTCGCTACGCACGTCAAGTCGGGAGACAGCGTTATCGTTTCGCTTGCCGGGCATGGCGTTGCAAAGGGAGTGGGTCTGGATGCGAAGAGTTATCTTTTGCCGTGCGACGTGAAAGGACTCAGCACGCCCGCCTTAGACTCGAGCGCAGTCGATCTTCGCGCCCTGAGTCAGTCTTTAGGCAAACTTCCCGCCTCGCAGTTCATTCTGTTTATCGACGCCTGCCGGGAAGACCCGACTCCCGGTCGAGGAGTTAAGGGAAACCAATTGACCGACATTCTGAGCAGGAGCGTGCAAGTCGTTCCGGAAGAAAGCAAAAAACCTGCGTCTTCCGTCACCTTCTTCGCCTGCAGCGTCGGGCAACGGGCTTACGAAGACCCTGAGTTCAAACATGGCGTTTTCACCTATTATATCTTGCAGGCGATTACTGAAGCCGCCCTTGCGGCGCCGCCGGACGGCTCAATAGAGATGGGGCGACTTGCCGGGTACGTCTCCGAACAGGTGGACATCTGGGGAAAGAAAACCAGCAAATCAGGCGATTTTGAGATAGAACAGTCTCCCGATCTTCTTGCAGCAAACGTCACAGGTCCTGTGACGTTCATGCGCGTCAAACGAATCTCCTCTTCCCTTTACAAGTCTTCCTCGCCGAAATTGGTGGTCGGAACGGTTCCTGAAAACGCGGTTGTCACCGTCAATGGAAACCGCCTGAGCGGCGGTCCGGTCGTTCGAGCCGACGCGAAAAACGGCGCAAATATGTTGAAGGTAGAAGCACCCGGTTATCAACCGATTGAGAGAAACATTGAAGGCGTCAACGGCTATCAACAGCAATTCATCATCACTTTGCCTCCTTCCGGGCGCGGCGCTTCCGGCAGTCAGACGGATGAATACTTCAAAAGAGCTCAAGCCGCGGAGGCTCAGGAACAGTGGGAGGCCGCGACGGCAGGCTATCAAGCGGTGATCTCCGCTGATCCGAAATTCGTTCCCGCTTATGAGCGCCTCACAGACTTGCAATTGCGACAAGGACTTCCGAAAGAGGCAATCAAAACTCTGCTTGATCTGAACGAGAAGACGGCTCCGACGGTTCACTCTTACAGTTCGCTAGCTCGAATGTATGCCCGCTTCGCCCTGAAAGAGGCGGCGATGAAGCCGGAAGCGGCGAAGATCAAGAAGGGCGGCGGCGGTCTGCTCGATAGGATCAACCCCTTCGGAAAAAA
>JAYVOT010000362.1:0-1969 GCA_043757795.1 Chthonomonadaceae bacterium
CAACGCATCCTATCAGGACGAGTATTCCGATGACGGCTGCTGTCGTTGGAATTTTTTGGGACATATTTTCACCTCATACAGACTTATGAAAGTTCGAAAGTGAAGAATAACGAATCATTTTCGAGTTGCAATTTTTACAAACTGTTGAGCATCACCTCCTAATATATCACTATATAATAAGTTGAGTCTGGCTTCTAAAATTTTTATCCTGCTCGTCGCAGGAAATCCGACAATTGTCGAACGATTTGAATCCAGTGGGTGTAAATCCAATTGGCTATCCATTAGAAACGCATCTTAAACACTTGTTGCGAATCGATATGACGGGCAGGTTTGTTCGATATCTCTAAAATTGAATGGCAACAGTAGCGATAAATGCCACAGATTGCTTGCATAGCCTGTATTTGCATTTGTCTTACAAATCCCGATCTTCAATTCTTTGTCGCCGTCAAGACTTTAAGAAGCTTTCCTGAAGTTTCGTTGCATCTGCTTCGAATGCTTCCGGGCGAGGGTCGCGCCACTGTACCGAGACAGGGTAGTAATAGATTCTCTGTGCAACAGTCTTATCCGATTTCATACGGTGCATCACATCAACCGCCATCTCTCCTAATCTTAAAAAATCCGGTTTCGTCGTCGGAAATTGCGGTCGGAAGAGCTTCGAGATAGTAGGTTCGGCGTCGAATCCTGTCACGAGAATGTCTTCCGGCACGCGAACCCCGATATTGATCATCGCTTGAATGAGATAAGCCGCCGTAATGTCGTTCCAGCCGATAATTGCATCGGGAGTCGGCGTAAGCGAAAGCGCTTTTTCAGCGAAACGGGCATAGTCGATTGAGTTATCGGCAAGAGAAAATGACCTCATACACTCCTGTAATTCAAGATAACATGCAGGTATTGAAATGTTCGACTCGTAGAGAGCTGTTTCCCATCCTTTTTGCCGATCATCTATCGAACTATGGAGCAGATCGGGATAGGACGGCATAAACAAGATGTTTTTTCTTCCATGCTTGATAATCCGATGAGTCATGTCGGAGCAGAGGCGAAAGTTGTCGAACTGGACCCGGGAACAGGGCCATTCTTCACAGGCGATGTCCATTGTCACCAAAGGGATGTCGTTTGAGCGAGTGAGTAAATAGTCGTCGATGAGTTCGATTTTTTTGCGCGTCACCGGGTAAAGTATGACTCCGGCGACGCCTTCCGCTGAGTACTGTTCCACTAACTCCTGCTCGTGCGCCAAACCGAACTCCGAGCTTGCAAGCATCACTCTGTATCCCAATTCGCGGGCGCGTCGTTCCACTCCTCTGCAAGCTGAGACGATGACGGACGCATGCAGTACCGGAACGATCAAACAGATGGACTGAGCAAGCAATTCTTGTTTTGAAGGATGTGAGATGTAACCGCCGCTTCCCTGTTGCATGGTCAAATAGCCTTCCGCAGCAAGTTTTGAAAGCGACCGTATAATCGTTGATCGGCTGACGCCGAAACGCTCTGAAAGCTCTTCCTGGGTCGGTAACTTGAGTCCGCTCTGGGCTTTTGTGTCCGACAAGAGTTCCGACTTTATCTGATCTGAAACAAGAATGTATGCGGGCGTTTTTCTCAACAAAAATTCCCTGACGATAAGCTAAAATCTCTCGGTAAAATAGGACTGGAACTAATTGATTGCAATTTTCCTGCACAGCAACATGCAATTGAAGGAATTATATCAGAAATAATTAAAGATGTCAATCAAATTTTCATATTTGTAGTACAAATATTTTCAATTCGAATGACTTTTTTATTCAAGATAAGTCTTACGGCTCAACCTTCATTTCAAGGGATCAGATCTGCTGCGAAATCAAGGCTAGCGAGAGTTGTTTTGAGGTTGGAATATTTGCGGAACTTGACGCTGCCGTCGTATCGCAAACCCACAAACCCGTCAGCATGTCGACCGGGATAATGGGTATGCGCAGTGTCTTGTTCAAGAGGAAAGGGG
>JAYVOT010000363.1:0-1969 GCA_043757795.1 Chthonomonadaceae bacterium
TACAATCTCGGTCCGAAATACACGAATATCCGACTTTCAAACCCGGCTGCCGGCGGCGGAATCATGGATGTCGGATGTTACACTGCCTCCATGGCTAGGTTAGTGGCGGGCGCGGAGCCGACTGCCATCGCAGGAGTGGCGCACATCGGCGGGATCAGCCGAGTGGATGAGTGGGCGACTGCAAGCCTCAAGTTCCCGGACGGTTGCGTCGCCGCTCTCTCGACAGGCTGCGGGGTAAGTATCGACAACACGCTGAGGATCTTCGGTTCTTCCGGAAGCATCGTGGTCCCGAACCCCTGGTTCCCCGGCGAAAAGGACAACAAAATTATTTTGAACGCGAACGGAAAAACAGAGGAGATCGTCATCAACTGCGAGGTCCCGCTCTATTCTTTGGAGGCGGATACGGTTGCGAAATACCTCGAACAGCGGCAAGCTCCATCGCCCTGCATGACCTGGGAAGACACGCTCGGCAACATGGCGACTCTCGACACATGGCGTCAGAGCGTGGGATTAGTCTTCGACTGCGAACGGTGAAATAGAGCGTCGCATGGGCATAAGATTGTTAAGTCTTTCATATGGGGCTCTGACTTTTTGTGCCCCGATGCTTCATCGGCAACTTAAGTAGGATGAAAAATTGATGAGATCAACGAAAAAACCGCCTCCCGCGCGGGCTTGTACGACCAGCGGTACGAACTCTGAATGGAGTCGTCCATACAAATCTTAGCCATTTTTCAAATGCGACTGAAGCGGAACTTAAGACGCTTTACGGAATGAGTCCGACGGCAATGACGAAGATTCGCGTTGCGCTCAGCTGAGCGGGACTCAACTTAAAGACATGAACTTGAAACTGCCACTCCAACTTTCCGAAAATCACAAAGAAGCAATTTACAGCGTTGCTGAGCGCTGCATGAGTCAATCCGGAATGCTCGCATTGCTTCTGACTGGCTCGTTGGCGCATGGCTTTGCAAGCCCCTCATCGGATGTCGACATTGCAATCATTGTGAATTCTGACAGGTTATCGATTCTTAAGCAAAATCGGAGCCTTACCCTGTATGATGAAGGCCTCTGCACCTATCCCGCTGGCTATGTCGATTGATTCTGGCGCAAAACAATTTGCTCTTTCCATATCATAAATGGCTCACGAGAACGTTATTCAACGCCGTCGAAAAGCCTGCTAATCTAGAAATTATTTTTCACGATCTAATAGAGTATCCATCTGGCGAATCTGCAACCGACTTTTACTCTGCGATCAAAAACTTTACGCCTTGGCCCTCCTTGGAAGTCTCCTGGTCAATGCAATTCATGTTGGACAGTGAATTGAATTGGGTTGCAGGCGAAGCGCCCGTAGACGATATTTAGTCTTAATCGAGATTGAGGAATATTGCAAAAGCGCTAATGCGTCTCTAGAGTGAAAGGTGGGGGTCTTTCGAATAATGGATACAAGTGCGTTTAAAATTTACAACGTGGAAAATGAAAAACAATGTGAAAACAGGATCACTTTTCGACAACTTGGAACAGAAGATGCAGTCAATTTTCGGCGAGTGAGATTGCATGGGTTGCAGGAAAGCCCGGACTCGTTCGGATCAAGTTTTGAAGAGGAGCGCTTACTTGACTTGGGTGAGTTTGTGCGCCGCCTTGAAAATTCTCAAAACAAATGCGTATTTGGCGCATTTGATAACGAGGAACTGATTGGAGTGGTCGGTCTCAGACGCGATTTCAGCCAAAAGACCCGTCACAACGGCTTTCTTTGGGGTGTGTATGTCGTTCCTGAGCGAAGAGGCTCAAGAGTCGCTAAAAGTTTGCTTGAGTTCGCCCTGAAAACGATTGAAGCCTTCCCGGATATTCGCAATGTTCGTCTGGGAGTTGCTGTGAAAAACATCGCAGCTATGAGATTATATGAAAAATTAGGGTTCGTCCGCTATGCGTTGGATGAAGAGGCGTTTATGGTGGAGGGAGTTTTTCAGGCGGA
>JAYVOT010000364.1:0-1965 GCA_043757795.1 Chthonomonadaceae bacterium
GAGTACGACCGAGGTTCCAAATCACACCATGCTCGAAATATGCGGCGATAAAGGTAAAATCGTTTTGCACGGCAGCGATTTGAAAGTGTTCACGATTGACAAATCAATCAAAGAATTCACCTTCGAGAGCGAAGAAGTCTGGGCAGGTCCGAAATGCGAGTCTTACCCGGTGGAACTTCCTCCCAAAGGAGAGATCAAAGATCATGGGTACGTCACTCAAAATTTCGCACGCGCAATTCTCTTCGGGGAGCCTCTCCTCTCACCCGGCGAAGACGGACTGAACGCGGTGGAACTCATAAACAGCATGATTCTCTCCAGCAAAACTGGCAAATCCGTCACGATTCCGGTAGATCGTCCAAAGTACGATTCGCTTATTGAAGAGTTGAAAGCGTCCTCGGTCGCAAAATCTCATGTGAAGGAACAGAGGGTCACCGATCCGAACATAGTTTGAAAATCGTGACCCGCCCCTCCTTGAATCTGATAATGATAACGAAAGCGACGCTCAAAAACTTCAAAATCATTGAGTAACAGTCCTTCGAGTTCATCGATTTCGACCTTCTCGTTCAAGTTGTGAACGAAAAATATTTTTCATTGAGAGCGTGGCTCGCCTGTCCCGCAGACTTGCTGCAATCATCGCCAACTTTAAAATCACGAAAGAACGCCTACCGACGCTCATGAAACCTGATCAGGTTCATGAAGACATCCGCCAACTCTTTGCAAAAATCATAGAAATGACCCAAAAAGACAACAACGAACAATGATTCCTGAACTCACCACCCTAATCACCCCTCCTGCGAGCGACTATGGGACCATCGGAGAGCAGGCGCGAAATCTGTCTCGAACCTTGCAGTACGCCCCGGCTCAAGAGTCTCATTCCGCCGCCGCTCTCCGCCGCTATCTCATGGGAGTCAGCGCGAGTCTCGCCCAATTCTGCGAAGCGCAATCTGAGAGCCGGGAAACGGACATGAACTACTCCGAGGAGCAGCAGACATGCCGTACTCTCCTCTCCGATATGCGGCAGGTCGCTTCGGAACTTTGCGCGATCCCGAATATTATACCGCCGGGCATTCAAGGACTTTTGGAAGCCTACGCAGAGAAGTTTCTGCCGGGCGCGTTGCTCGCTCTGCGCCCCACCGGCAATGTCGGCTACAGCGTCAAACAGCCTTTAAAAAACCTTGAAACTCAACTATCTCATCTTAAACTCTCTACCCCGCTGACGAACTCGTCAATGCCGAAACACTTCTTAATAATGAAGTATCCGCAGGGCGAGCAGGACAACGTTTTGCAGGCGTGCAACCTGCTTCGCTATTTTCACGACAAGCGGAGGTTGATCGTCGTGGCGTCTACTCTGGGACCCGCTTACTTTTTCGCTTTCGCAAATGAGGTTAGAACTTCCTATCCCTTCAATACAGCTTATGATTTGCCCTATCTCTGCTTTGTCTTCGAACTATTGCAGAATCAAGGCTGGTTGGATCATCCTCATATCGGTCCGTTGCTCAATCAGTGGCAAGACCACTTCGGATTTAATGTCAATTATTTACAAAATTTTAGCATGAAAGTTCTGGACAAATCGCTCCTTGCAGAGATGGAAGAGGCGAAGGAGCAAGCGAAAGAGATTCACAACGGCTTCACGCCGGAGATTTTCGACCGGGACGTCCCCGCACTCTGGGAGCGCCTCCGAAACCTGATGCCCCCGAACGATCTGCACATGAACGCCATCGAATCCTCGCACCCTGCCGACGTGATGAGCATCATGAACGCAGGCTGGAGTTTCCAACTTTTGCATATGGAAGAGTTGCATCGCATCCTCGGTTGCAAAACGCATGAAGATCGTTATGAAGCGAAACAGGTTTTGAACCGTCTATTAACAAAAGGCATTGAACTCTCGCGCATCGCAACTCAGTGGCAATCCGCCAATGGGGTTGCTTAGAAATAAATATCGAGGAATTCTTCACCCGTCCTCCA
>JAYVOT010000365.1:0-1963 GCA_043757795.1 Chthonomonadaceae bacterium
ACATACTTGCTCTCAGGTCGATTAACTTACAAAAATATTATAACGAGCCGAATTCAGTTTGTCAAGCGGTATACAGTATATTTTGAAAAATATCCTCAAGGTTTCGATTCGCTGCTTGTCCGAACTATGATTCCGATGATTTACAGGATTTTAGGGCGACACGCGATCAAATCCATTGCCCGCCCTGGAAGGGAGGGGACAGCGCTGTCGTCGGGGGAGGTGGGGAAACCTCTCGCCTGCGCGAAATCCAGCCTCGGGCTGCTTTCCAGTTTCCCGATCCCCTAAGAGCGTTGGGAAACTGGAAAACTAAAGGGGAGATTGGATTTCGTGCAGGCGGACCATTCTCTTGAAAGTCCGGGCGCTGAAAGATCCCGGACCGATCTTCCCGGAGGAAAACTTTAGTCCTCGAGCCTTCGTTTGCAAAGGCGAGAGGTTAGTTGTCCGGCGTCTCTTCCCCCAGAAGATGCCGGGCGGAGTAGATTTGACCCGTGTGATACGCCACATGAAAAGAGAGATAAGTCACGAAGCTTCGATAGCTCCAGTGCGCGGGCCAACCCTCCGGACGGCTGTCCAAGTTGGGATTGAACGCTTTGAAGGCTGACACAGACTCGTTGTGAACTCGCAAGAGCTCAGTCAAAACCTGCTCCGCGGTCATCTTCAAGTGATATTCCGCCGGTTCTGTTTTTACATTGGAGTGTGATAGCTGAATCGCTGATCGATCAACACGCTTTTCACCTTTAGCCTGTGAAGCTCCGGCATTTCGCCCTCCTCGCCCTCCAAACTCACGTGCTCCACGCTCTCAGCTGCAAGTCGCACCGCCTCCCAATAGGCGATGTGACCCGCCAACTCGCCCACGGAAAGAAGGCCGTCCGCAGGTCGTTTCCAGACGTTCCCATCCGACAATCCTTTGAACGCCTCGCCAATCTCAAAATAGCCAAGTTCTAAAATCTCCAGAGATGACACAAGCATTTTCCCCTCCCCACTGAAGAATAACCGATTCTGACCCGGATAAACATTCGCTTTGCGCCATTGAATTCGAACGCGCCCATGACTTCACTCTTTCGTTCGAATCGTTTGGCTCGGAACCGCTCAGTGCAACCGAACGTTTCAATCTAGAGAATGCAGTAAAATCAGGAATGTAGGAAACTGAAAACTGTTCGCGCTGGAGTTTTTTCAGGTCGCTCCGCAGTGCAATCCTGGTGTCTGGACTGCAATGCAAAGCGACCTGAAAAGCGACTGCCTGCTTCTTTCCACCGCCGGATCAGGAAGCCTGCTTCAGCTCCTGCGCGGTGATGAGGTGCGGATCGAGGCGGTCTCGGACGGTCGCCTCTTCGATGATGCACTTTCGAACGTCCTTTGCAGAGGGAATTTCATACATAATGTTGAGCATAACCTCTTCGATGATCGTGCGAAGCGCCCTCGCTCCGGTGTTGCGCTTTACAGCCTCCTGCGCGATGGCTCGAAGCGCTCCCTCAGTGAAGATCAGTTCCACGCCGTCGTACTCGAAGAATTTCGCGTACTGTTTTGAAAGGGCGTTTTTCGGCTCGGTGAGAATTTTGACCAGAGCTTCTTCGTCAAGGGCGGCCAAGCTCGTCACGACGGGAAGTCTGCCGATAAACTCCGGTATCAACCCGAATTTTACTAAGTCGTCCTGCATCAAATTCTCGAAGAGACTGCCTTTTTGTTGTTGTCGCTCTTCTTTCGAGGCGATGTTTGACCGGATTCCCATCGTCCGCGAGGTCATTCTCCGTTCTATAATCTGTTCGAGACCGTCAAACGCCCCGCCGCAAATGAAGAGAATGTTCGTCGTGTCGATTTGCACGTACTCTTGTTGCGGATGTTTTCGACCGCCCTGCGGGGGGACGTTCGCGACGGTTCCCTCAATGATTTTCAGCAAAGCCTGCTGAACTCCCTCGCCGCTCACGTCTCGAGTGATGGAAGGATTCTCGCTCTTTCGAGAGAT
>JAYVOT010000366.1:0-7138 GCA_043757795.1 Chthonomonadaceae bacterium
AGCTACTCCTACGAAGAACTGCTTCAGCGCGACAAGGTCAGCCTCGACCTGTTTTGGTTGCGTGATAAAAGTCTCGAAGACAGCGCCAATCTGCCGGAACCGGACCTGCTCGCGACTGAAATCATGGACGACCTTCAGACAGCCCTCGAGCAGTTCAGCTTGATCGCCGTGGATTTAGAGACGGAAGCTCAGACGTCCTAGTCTCCTCCACTCTCATTCCCAATGAGATGAAAAGGGTTTCATCCTTGTATGAAGACTCAAAAAAAGTTAGAGCCGCAGCTTTCGGGATGGCTCTGTTGCCTGACCGTCGAACAGATCAAAGTTGTGTAAAAAATAGACCGCACACTCAAATATCGAGTTTGCGAGTCACTCAAAAGAGAGAACGATCGCCTCGTTTTGACGCCAGAGGAATGTAAAGCGTCGCCCGTCGCCCAGGCTTGCTCCCCGCCGTTCATCGCGCGTATTTCGGATTGGGGTTGCGAATTTCAGCGTGATCTCTATGGCGGCAGTTTTGAGGCGTGAGGCGTTGCCGCCGCCCGACTCCGTGCCGACAATCTCCGGGTTCCCGGTCACGAACAGAATCTTCCTGCCATCCGGTTTGTTGAAGCAGGTAATATCGTAACCGAACTCCGCCACTCCCGCGCCTTCTATCTCCACCCATCGGCGAACGTCCGATTTGAGATGCTTTAGAAAAAAGTCGCGCCGTTTCGCCGCTTCGAAACCCTCGGTGCGATAGGCGTTGTACCAGAGGGGCGAAAGGTTCATAAGCGTCGCGACTCCTCGCCCGATACGGTTGACGTTTGCAACCGGCATTTTTCGCACCGCGATATGAAAACCGCTTTTGTCTTTGATGCAGGTATTTTCTTTTGTGAGGAGTTCGGAATAGGTTTTCCAGTCGTAATTAGCGTCCTGGTCCGTCTCGCACCAATACTTTTTGCCAAATACGTCTCCAGCCTTCATGCCGGGGTCGTGACGGACTCCGAATAGAGCGTCAAGCGCGCCTCCGACCGCTCTGCCTCGTCCATGCTGATCCCAGATTCCGGGCAGATAGTCCGCAATGACGGTTCCTCCGTTTCGACAAAAGGTCGTGATCGCTTTTGCCTCCGCGTCTGAAAGGCAGAGACAAGCAGGAAGAATCAGGGTGTGGTATTCCTGCGGAACTCCCTTCAGTACGACATCCGCATAGCTTAAATAACTTGCTTGCAAGCCTGAATCTCGAAGCATATTTTCCCATGCCTGCCGCACGAGCGGGGCGGATCCGAGACGATGATCGCCCTCCCTGTTCGTCCAAGTCTTGCCATGCGCTTCCGCGTCGAGAATCCATCCGAGTTGAATGGATGGGTGGCTGTAGTAGAGGGCTACCCCGTCATGCTTCCACTCAGCCCCGCGCATGAGCGGTCCGATCTTAGCTGCGGCCTCTTGATAGTGGGGCGCGACCTTGTCATGCCAGGGCAAAGGAGTCTGTCCGTTGAACCAGTTTTCAACCCATCCGATATGTCCGCGATTTCCAAGCGCGAGATAGCGCCAGACCTGCCAGATGTCGTCTTCGGCGGATTGATGGAAGTGGCTTGTCACTGCGGGAATAACGTTATGCGGAGAAAAAGAACGGATAATCGCCTGCGAGGAACCGAGGTTGTAAGCCTCAATAAACTGGATTTTTCGCATCAGTTTAGCGTAATCATATCCGCCGAATGGACCAGGAGCCTGTCCGCCGACTATCCCGCATGGCGTTTGGGGGTCGAGGACATTGGAATATTCTACAAGGTCTCCAAGAAAATTGCACCAGTAAGAGTCGTTGAAACTCCACTGATCCATTAGTGGACTTGCATCGAAATCCTTCACAGACCAGTTTGCCAGGTTGGGCCGAATGTCCTCATAGGTCACCCACCGAGAGCGAAGCGGCGCAGTATCCATGCCGTATATCCGCTTGAGCCATTTTGGATAAGCGGACGCATCATCGGTTACCTGCCACATCGTCGGGTGCGCGAAATGCCCCCAGGAGACCTCGTCATCCAACGCGTACGCTGCGCGAAACGGAGAAGATTTGACCTTCATGATATTATCGCGAAGTATTCCTCGAAGTTTTTGTTGCAGATCCGAGTTCACCGGAACGTTGCGAATACCGTTGCCGTGCAGTTCCGTCAGATGAGGTTTCTGTTTGCCTCCATCCCAGAGGTGAAGGTTGCCCTTTCCAACGGCGTGGTCTAGATAGAAGCGCAATCCAAATCGGTTGATCCAATTCAACTTGCCTGTCGGCGAATCAGGCTCGCCGCCATTCCCATCCAGAAAAGCGCCATTGTATCCGTGACTCTGGCTCCATCGTCCGGCGGCATCGTCGTATCCTATCGTCCATTGATAGGTCCAGGGCATGTAAGTCCAACTGGGGAAAGCTTTGTCGCACCATTCTCGCTCTTGCTTGACGCTCTGAAAATCTTTCGAAGTGCGGACATAGCGGCTATAGGGATCGCTTTCCGAAATCTCGGAGCTTTCCTCATCGGCCCCGACGAGCTTGGTAGACATGGCGAATTCAGCGCCGAAGAAAATTCCAAATATCCGGGAGAGGCATTCACGCCGTCGCATCGCAGAAATGCCAGGTTTATCAGCCTTCTTCTTTCGCATTGATCACTCTTTTCAAACCAAGCTCATTATTGAATTTGATTTCAAGGTTTTATTGCATTGTTTCCTTGCAATGATGCACTGACTGCATCATTGCAAGGTTGATGAGAAGTCGGGAAGCGGTTCGTACGCTGGAGCGCAAATTTATCAAAATCGCCGGATTATTCACGGTTTAATTGAAAAATCGCATCATAGATGGCCATTACAAACTGGAAGATTGCTCGACTATGGCTCTCATTTTAGCGCAGTAAGCCTCATTTGTGAAATGAGTCTCAATTCTTTTTCGACCGCTTTCACCCATCGCTTTCGCCAGTTCCGGGTCGCAGAGCAGTTGCGCCATCCTCGCCCTCAGTCCTTCAGCGTCACCCGGTTCGACGTAAAATCCGTTCTCGCCGTCTACTAAAAAGTCGCTTGGGTTCTGAGTGCGCGTGGCGATCACAGGACGTCCCATCGCCATCGCTTCGATGATTACCGCATAGCCGCAGGCGTGAACCGCCGGATAGAGCGGAACAACCACGAAACTGGAATCGATATATAGGGTTCGCAACCCGGAGTAATCGCCATAAGATCGCGCTTCTACGTTTTTGGGTAGGCTGTCTTTGTCGATGTCTAGAGCGGTGGGAAACCAGGCGCTGTCCGCCGCGATTTTTACGTCCGCATGCAAACCCTCCGCCGCTTTGACCAGTGTTTTGTAGTCCCGGCTGGCGGTTCCTGCGCTTGCGATAATCGGGGTCAAGCTGGTGGAAAGTTTTGGTTTAAAGAACTCCGTGTCGACTCCGTAAGAGGGATTATGAGCTTGTTCCGGGCGTATTCCGAATTGTTGAACCATCGTGCTTCGGAGAGATTCCGAAAGGCAAAGATAGTGGATGTTGTGATCGGATTTGAAGCGATTCAGGAAGAACTGAAATTTTGAGGATCGAAAATAGGAGCCGTGCGTGATGATATAGATGGGTTTGCGCGACATTCTCATGCGCGTAAATAGGATGAGGGGCAACCCTGCATCTTCGCCTGAGACGAGATAGCCGTCATAGTCTTTGCTTTCAGCGGCTGAAAGCGCAAGTCCGAAATGGGATTTCCCGCGTGAATGAAACGTCTTTGCGAGGTACGAACCCTGGCTCTCGATAAAACTGAAATCCAGAAGCTTCGTACCATTTTCTTCAATATAGACTTGATACTCCGGGATTGGAGTCAGGTCGCCCTGCATGTGAGGCTTAAGTTTTGCTGAAACGAGGTAGGCGAGCTTCGCGGGCATATTGAATATTTCTTGTAACGAGCGAGACTGCGTTCCTAATTGCGGATGCGATTAGAACGAAAAATGATACTTAATTATATCCTATTTTACTGAAATTTCAGACAAATTCGAAATTCTACAAACAGCTCTTACAGAATTATGATGAGTTCTTGATCGAAATGCCTCTCAATCTTCCCAAGCATCCTAATCTTATACGACCGAGTTTTAGCGATTGAATACGACGACCCGATTAATTCCTGAATCCAGCATTCCTACGAACGGCAAATCCGTACTCAATGCAATCGAACCTCGTAGTCGCATCGAGCATAATTTCCAAACTAGATAGTTTCTGATATTCAGCGCGGTCACGCCGCACTCAAAGACATTCAAAAGGTGTATAATTTCATTAGAAGGCTTGAATATCTTATTTTAGGTTGCCATATATTGACCGGTATTCAACTTAAAAGCATTTTGAATGACAGGTTCAAAGTTGAGATAGCTCTATTGATGTTCCTCCGAAAAACTGACGCCATGAAACCTGAAATCAGTGAGACCGACCTCCTTTCAGAAAAGCCGGGCGCGACGATTCGCCAACCGATTCAAATGGAAGAGGTAAAGGAGATATCGGCTTTTTTGTGGTTGCGGCGTTGGCGTCGCATCCGCGAAACAACCTCTTTGAAACAGATCGCCGGCAGAAATCCATGCGACTCTCCACTCGCCACTTACATCCGCCTTCGTCCTGAATACCGGACTTTCATAACCGAATTGTTCAAACTCTTTCGTTTCGCATCGGGGCGAAACGCGGTGCAAATTTGTGAAGAGGTTTTGAAAGCGAGAGGAAGCTCGCAATGAAAAACCTTTTGAAGCTCAAATCGATTGAGGACGAAACTAGCGAAACGTACGCTCTTTCAAAAGATGCGAGAGTTTTTCTAAGCGGTGAGATTCCTGTAGAAAAGGTGAAAGAGATAGCTCCGATTCTGAAATATTGGCGCAATCGCAAATCGCTGTATTTTACTACTCTGCAGAACTTCTACGGAACGCACCCATACGGACATGACTTTGCAACTCTGGTACGCATTTTAGATGTTGAGGGGGTGGGGGAGTGGAAAGAGTCTTGTCTGGCGGCATGGGCGCTGGGCATTGTTCCCGTTTTGGAAAGGGACAAAGAGGAGGCACACCGTGCGCTTAGAATCACTCTTGACGACAGCATTACTCTGAACAACCATGCTTTTCTGACGAGTTTGAAGCGCGCCTATTTACACACGCTGAATTTCTCATTTCCTCTTACTCTTGCGATTCTTATTCTAAGCCCGATTTTGGGACAAGCTCTTGCAGACCAGATTCCATTGCTGGTCATTTTAGCGAATTTATCCTTCATTGTAATTGGTACGGCCTTGATTTCCACTCTTCTACTGCTTCCAATCTGGTGTTTTTCTCAGCTCATCGATATCGGTCGACAACGGCGAATGCAGTATTTCGCGGCTTTGAGTCTGGGGCGATTGGGTATGCCGGAGAGCGTCGGGATTCTTGCGAAGTCGTCCCTTCACCCAAACAGAAACGTCTCAAGAATCTCATTTCAATCTATGAAAAAAATTCTTCATTCGATCACTCCGGATCATTATGGGCAACTCCCTGGCGATGCCGTGAATCAGCTTTGCAAACTGATAGATCGATTTAACAATCAGAGTCACTGGCATATGCCTCCGAAATATGCTTCCAATCGCCCTGTTCGAGATAACGACGAGTCGACTCTCGAGCAAGAACTGCTGACGATTCTGAAAGTATTGGAAATGATAGGCGATTCTAACGCTTTGAGAACAGTTCGCGAACTCTCGGAAGACAGCATCTATGATTCCGTCAAACTTCGGGCAATAGCGCTCCTCCCGATTCTGGAGGAACGCAAGAGACAAGAGAACGATAAAGCGATGCTCCTGCGAGGCTCTGCAGAGCCGACAAATCCGGATACGCTTCTTCGTCCTGCGACTGCAACATCAACAATCGACGCTTCCGCACTGCTTCGAGCGTCTGCGACACAGGAGATTATTGACGATCAAGCAAATAGCGTTGTCTGCTCGAGTCATATTAGAATAGAATAGAATAGAATTGGTGCAAGTCCTCTGAGTCGTCGGATAAAGTTTAAGAATAAGATGCAAATTGTTGTCACGAAAATATGCCTGTGAAGAAATCATAAGGAGTTCAGGAATGGAAGAGCAATGCGAAGCTTGGACCCTATTGACTTTTGAACAGTGGCGAAAAATCTCGCAGGGAATCTCTCACCTTGAAAAATACGATGAGCATCCGGAGTGGATCGACGAAGCTTCCTCACTGGGAGCGCAAACTTTCAGACGTTTACTGGAAGACAAATTAAAAGACTATCAGGGTTTTTATCCGTTCATGCTCTACTACTCTCCGGCTTATGGGAGCGATATTGCAAATGACATAGTGAACGACAGCATCGATTCAGATATCGCCACTCCCTCCGATGATGGCATGATCGTAAGAGTTCGCTCGCCAAAAAGCCGGTTTGCCTTTGCAACGGATTACGCCTATCTCCGTATCCGCTGGGAGACTTATGTGGCTCGAACTTTAGAGGAGAGCGATGAGTTTGAGAAATTAATACGAGAATCCGGTTATCAGTACAAATATGGGGAAGTAATGCCTCAATACCTAGAATCGCTCATAGGCGATACCTGGGAAACGAATGTTTTCGTCGACCCGAAAGAATCCGGTCTCTTTGGCGAATCGACTTATGCATTTACCGAGAATATCTATCCGGCGGATATCGTATCAGCCCGGAAATTGATCAATACAAATGTTTGCGGCGTGAAAACAAAAGATGTCAATTCCGGAGGGGAGAGTATGCTGATGTGAGTTTTTCAAAATCCGACCGTGCTAATCCGCAACTCAAAACGGAGAAAAGTGATTATATATGCAAATATAACAGCTGACACTTTTTCTATATGCTCTGAGATGTTGGGTAAAGTTCTGGAGCGCAATGAAGAATAATTTGTTGATGCGCAAAACCTTTGGGATACTCATGTATGCATCCCGTCATTTGTCTGCTATAATGGATTAGCAGACTTTTGTATCATTAACTCATGTTACGCAAACGACAGAGCGTCATGACTAGAGTCCCATGACTAAAGGGGCTGTGAAAGTATTCCTAAAAACGTCGGTTCGATCATTTTTGTCTGGTCATATTTGACTGTTTTGTGTCCAGAGGCGGTTCTCCGGGCATCCTGGAAGGGTGAGTTTTTCGGAACAGATTTTCTATCGAATACTTTCACAGCC
>JAYVOT010000367.1:0-7138 GCA_043757795.1 Chthonomonadaceae bacterium
ATTGGCTTAGCTCACTTGAAACTGTGAATGCCGATCAGTTGCCCATCGCCAAAAGCGTTCCGCAAACTCAACGCGGGTTGCGTTTCCAAGACAAATACATGAGTGAGAATCGGAATACGCTTTCCGGTTACGATGCGAGTGAAGGCGTATTATATCTTCTTTTTTGCGCTGTACTTGCCCTCCATCCCGAAACTCCAAAACTCTTTGCAATTGACAATTTCGATCAAGCTTTGAACCCCCGCACCGCCCGGGATTTCACTGCAATGTTCTGCAGATGGCTCTTGGCAAGCGAGGACAGACAGGTTTTGTTGACCACTCACAATCCGCTTGTTTTAGACGGACTTCCGCTTCAAGACGACCGCGTCCGTCTCTTCGCAGTAGACAGAACCAAAAACGGGCGAACTGTCATTGAGCGCGTCATAGTGAATGAGTCGCTGATTCGAGCCGCGGAAAAAGGCATTCCGCTCTCGCAACAGTGGGTCATGGGATCATTTGGAGGAGTTCCGCCAAGTGTCTAAAACCCCTCGAATCAGTTATGTCGTCGAGGGAGCAACGGATTGTATCGTGCTTGACGCCCTCGTAGAACTGTTTTTAGGAACTGACGACTATGTTCCTACGCAGATACAGCCACCAAAATCCGAATATGCAAATCATTCCGGACCGCTTGGCGGCGGCTGGAAAGGCGTTTTGAAATGGTGTGAGGCAAGAGGCGGTAACGAAGGAGGTTTTGAAAACGATATCGTACTCGCGAACTGTGATTTACTTTTAATTCATGTTGATGCCGATATCGCTTCAGAGGCTGAACTTCAACACCTTTCTCTTACTGCCCCTTGCCCTCCTGCAAAAGAGACGTGCGATAAGCTTCGCGAACATTTACTCTCCTTGCTCGGCGGAAAACTGCTGCCGAAAGTGATAATTTGCATTCCTGCACAATGCACGGAGGCATGGATCGTATCGGCTCTTCACCCGGATGAAGCTACAAAATTTGCGCCCATAGAGTGCCATAATAACCCGGAAAGCCTACTCATTCAAAAACCGGACAGGCTTGTTCGGGTTAAAGATGGAGCGGCAAAAAAACAAACCGCCAAATACAAAGAGGCATTGGCGAAAATAATAGGAAATTGGTCTCAAGCGACTGCCGCTTGCGAAGAAGCGAGCCGTTTTGAAACGGAATGCAAGACAGCTCTCTCCGCAATAATCCGCAAACCCTCATGATTTGTTTTAGTGCGAATTCGTACTTTGTTAGAGCAAGCGTCAATAATCCGAGTACTGAAAGCGCCCGCTCATAGAAGAGCGACGTCGCTGCCGTCTACGGATTTGGGATGCCAAGATTTTCGCATCGTTCGCTATTTCAAGACATGTTCCGGGAAGGCGAGCGTCGCTTTGCGGTCTTCAGGATGAGCTTGCAATCTTTTCGAGATGAGAGAAGAAGTGAAGTCGCCATCCTCGGAAAGACAGGAGAGAATCGCCGTCTCACGATGCGCGTCCGAACTCTTTTTCAGAACTTCCGACGACAACTGCTTGAGTTGAAAATGCGCTCCGTAACTGTCCGGATTTGCGGCGAGCGACTGCCGGAACGACTTGTCCGCTTCCTCGAAGCGGCCTGATCTTGAGAAGGCAAGCCCTCGATCAAAATGCAGGGAGGGGTCTTGAGGAAACTGAGCCGCTAGAGGCTGAAGCGTCTGCAAGGCGAGGTCATGTTGCCCCTGCTTGTTCAGAGCGAGTGCAAGGTTCGCTCGCGCCGCTGAGTTATTCGGATCGATTTTCAGGGCGGCTTCAAATTGGGAGACCGCCGCTAGCAAATCCGGTTCGCTCAGGTAGGCGTTCCCAATTCCCAATAGCGGTTCGGTGCGGCGAGGCGCAAGCCCCGCCGCCATCCTAAACGCTCTCAAGGCCCCAATACGATCCGGATTTTCCTGCGGCGCCAACAACGCGGAACCATATCTGATGAAACGTACAGCCGATTCATTTGCAACCTCTCTGGTCAATTTTATATCCGTTGCGCTCTTATGTTCAGGAGAATTTTCAGATGGCGCGATCGGGACGAACACGGTTGCGCTAGCCAAAACTGAAATTGGAATCTCAATCGACTTCGGGGAGAGCGCCCATCGTGCGAAATCCGGTCGCAGAGAGCGGTAGAGCAGCCTCGCAGAGAGAGTGAATCCGCCCTTGAGTGGACTTCCGTCCTTGCGCTTTGAGGGAATTTTGAATTTATACCGAGCGATGTCCGAAGCTCTAGAGGCGATGCTTTTGCGATAGACAGTCGCGACCCTTTCAGTCCTTTCCCCATGCAAAACAGGGGTTCCCTCTTTCTTCAGCCCAAGAGTCCTGTAAGCGTGCGCATCCGACGGCGTCTCCGAATTATGCTTCGTCAAAACGCCGCTCCGTAGGAGCGTTTCACCCTTCTCGTCCTGCGCTTTCAGTTCGATCCAAGCCTCTTTCAGATCATCATAACCTGCCGGAAAATCATGTCCGACGCCTAGGTTCGTGACAACGATATCGAGCGTGACTGTTTCTCCCTGCTTGAACGGCCTGTGAGAGGGAGGAGAGTTCAGCGGCGCAATCCACTCTTGCGGCAAGTTTGCGCCGGCTTCGCGCCTTATTGCGAAAAGATCGAGCGAGAGACGGTTCTGCAGGAAGTTCACGTTCGCTTCCGATTGCGTCGTGTCCCCCCTCGAAGCGGGCAAAGCAAGGTTTCCGCCGAGAGAATTGTGCGAATAATGTCCCGATTCTTGCCTGGGAAAGTGGCATTCCTGACAGTTCTTCGAAGTACGGTTCTCCAACCCCGGGGGACGCGCTGATCGCCCGGAAAAACCTCCCGACACCCAAGCTCCGTATTCATCCGCGCCTCGAACGAATTTGTATCGGTTCTGGGCGGGTCCGTAGCTCTGTCTGTGACAACTGGAGCAGAACTCGGCAGAGCCGTGCAAGTCCGGCTTCATAAAAGCGCGTTGATGAGGAGCAGGTCGGACTCTGAGCAAAAAATCGTGAAGAGAGAGGCGCCACCCTGCTCTCTCTTCTCCAAAAGGATAGTCCTGCGTCGCCTGGAGCGTAAAGTTTCCGTTGCCTGTGCGTGACGGAGTTCCGGTCATAGCGTGACAAGAAAGACAACCGACTCCCTCCTCGTTCGCGGCAATCGGGGTTTTTGCGACAAGCGCCTCTTCCGACTGACCTTGCGCAACTGAGATCGGGGCGTGACACCCCTGACACCACCGAACCGCTTCAATTCCCGACTTTGCTGCGTACTGAAGAGCTACTTTGCGATAGAAAGGGTCTTGTCCTGCGAAATGGTGGGCGGAAGGGAGCCATTCTCGATAGGCGTCAGGATGACATCCCGCTCTCCCGCAGGATTCCGAAGAAGGCGACTCACGCTTTAGAGGCTCTTTAATCTCTGTACCTTCATCTGTTTTCAAATGCAAGCCCGCCGGAAAAAAACGATTCTCCGCCTGTCTTTCGTTTGTTGAAGTTAGATTTCGATAGTAAGTTTCGGCCTGATAGTCGGGCAATAGGGCTGCGGTGGCGAAGAGCCATCCGGTGGAGAGCGCCATGAATGCCGGAAGCAAAATGCAGCGAGCGAATTGAATTCTTTCATTCGAAATTGGGAATTTGATTTGCGTTCGGAAGTACGAAGAAATTTCCGGTAGACGTTGTACGCGGATTGGAATCTTTTCAACAGGATCGCTATCGTCCGCGCCATTTCTCTTGACGCCGCCTCTTGTACGTGCTTCTAAGAGGAGAGATGCAAACCAGACAAGAACGAGAATCAGGCTTCCCCAAGTATGGAGATTTGAGGAGAGTCGCTTGTAGACGATACTGGAGCCGGAGAGCGAGACGAGGGCGAGATAGACTCCTGTGACGCCGCTTGCTGCGGCGAGAAGAATAAGAATGAGAGCGCTCGCTTTTTGAAATCGACCTTGATTCTTTGCCTGATTCCAAATTCTCAAAACTGCTAAGGCGCCCGGGACGATGATCCCCGCTCCGAGTATCAGATGTATGAGAACTGCTATTGCAGAAGCCCATCCCATCGATTCGCGTGCAAATATCAACAGATAGAGTGCGGAGGTCGCAACAAGAGCCAGAGCAAAATGGAAAAATCGCAACCGATATATCATGAACCTCTTCCCCGCTCATAAGCGATATTGACAAAAGTCGCGCCGGCAACGACAGCTTCAGAGTCCAAAGTCTGAAGCTTCATTTGGGAGACTTTATACGATGCAACGTTTCCAAAAAGTCGATCAATCTGGGGGCGCGGGCCATGAATTGTTTCATCTCCTCGGTCGCCGACGGTTGTGATTTCTCTATTTCGAAGCGATATTTGATCTCTTCGAGCGCAGTTCTTCCATTCTCGTTTTCAAGCGAATGATTGGCCCCTTTTGTCAGCAAAAACTGAACAAGTTCCAAGTTCACCCATGAAACTGCCATATGAAAAGCGCTTGTCTTATGTTCGCACTGCGTGTCGATATCCGCCCCATAGTCCAGAAGGAGTTTGGCGACCGCAACGCCTCCCGGCAAAGCTCCCTGCGCAGCAAACCATAGCGCGGAGTTGCCGCCCTCGCCGGCGTTATCGACTGGATTGAGGGCATTTACCTGCGCGCCCCGTTTCAGCAGAAGTTCCACAATCGTCGAATGTCGATTTCGGCAAGCCCACATCAGAGGGGTTAAGCCGATGTTGTCGTCGAAACGAATATTCAGCAATTTGGGCACCGCATCCAGCAGATCGGATGTCTCGGAGAAATCGCCATGAGCGATCGCAAGTTCTAAAGCGGATTCCGTCGCATTCATTTTCATACCTCAGTTCTAATGATCTCGGCGCTTCCGGAAGCGAATGTTGAGCTTTTCCGATTGACAAACATGATACAGTAAAAATACGGGACTCAGGCGTGATTCGGCACGACAAATCCCGCCCGATACTCTCGCGTCAACATCGCGTTCGCTTCAAGATTATTCCGGAATGTTTCGTGTTTGGGATCAATGAAAAGTCTTGGACCTAATCGGTACTGCACTTCATCTAGTTTCACTCCGTTGTCGATCAGATGAGAGTTGAAGCGCGCTAAAGTCTCATGAATTTCGGCGTTTCTTCCAAAAGCTTTTGATTGAGGATCATAATGCTCAAAAGAGCCGAGCCGATACGAAATATTCCCGAGGTGACAAAGCGCGCTCGAAAGATGACCGTCAAGAATATCCGCATGTTGCTTTTCGCGTTTACGGCTTTTGACTGCGTCGATAAAGTTTGCAAAATGATCGCCTGCGCCGGAGAACTCAGCTAACTTTTGATCGTTGTTGTCGAACGCCGCCGCTTTGCCGTAGTTTGAACCGATAACGACGTAGCCCTCCGAGCCATAGATAATATTTCCGACGGAAGCGCCTTTATAGTCGTCGGTTTTCAGTCCGCGCACCTCGAAGATCAGTTGCGAGTTGCCGTAATCATAGAAGCTCAGCTCGGTATTCGGGGTTTGACCGTCATCGACGTAGCTGAATCGTCCGCCTAAAGACATAACGCTGTTTGGAAGGGAGTTTTTCCCAAGCGCCCAGCGGGCGATGTCCAGCTGATGAATGCCTTGATTGCCCAAATCGCCGTTGCCGTAGTCCCAAAACCAGTGCCAATCGTAATGGAATCTCTTTCGTTCGATGGGTTTCATCGGAGCGGGACCTAGCCATAGGTCATAGTCAACGCCTGCAGGAATCGGCAGAGCGGAAGTCGTCTTGCCGATAGTGTCCCTTCTTTTATAACATAGCCCTCTTGCAAGCGTCACCTTGCCGATTTTGCCGGATTTGATATATTCGATCACATCCTGACAGGCTTTGTGGGATCGGGACTGAGTGCCCGCCTGACAGATTCGTCCGGTTTTCCGGGAGACTTCGACGAGGACGCGCCCTTCATGTACATTGTGGCTGACCGGCTTTTCGACGTAGACGTCTTTGCCCTGTTGCATCGCCCAAATGCCTGCAAGCGAGTGCCAGTGATTTGGGGTTGCGATGGAGACAGCGTCGATCTCTTTTTCCTCAAGGAGTTTGCGGATGTCTTGAAAGCCTTTCGGCTTCGTTTTACCTTTTTTCTCGATGGCGGCTTGCGCTTTTGCAATGCAGTTCAGGTCGGGGTCGCAAAGCGCCGTAATCTCGACATCGCTAAGGGCGAGATATCCTGCGATATGATCCATCCCTCGCCCGTTTAGCCCTATGACAGCGATACGAATTTTCTCATTGGCGCTCCGGTTGCGTCGGGGCGCCTCTTCCGCTTTCGCCGCTTCAATAAAGCTCAGACCCGCCAAACCTGTGATTGCCGTCTCAAGGGTTCGTTGTAAAAAGTCCCGTCGGGTAGTATGATTCATCGCCTCTCCTCCCAAAAATGCTTTCTTTGCTACTCTTTAGCGAAAGTCCTCCCTTTTTCCTTCTAAAGCAAAGTCTGTGAGTCGGTTTCAACGAACCATAGGGTCAATAGCTCTGTGAAAACAGCGCTTTTGGGTGAAAAGTCGCTCAAATAAAATTTATGATCAAGTGTGCGTCTCAGTTGCATGCAGGAATCATACCTGATTTACTCGAACCTCAAATGGTATCGAAAATCTCCGGGGACTGTCGGGGGCGCTATACGATATCGCCGTCAAGGAGGATGAAATTCATCGTTTGCGACGATGCTCGGAGTGCAAAATGGGACCCTTTGCCGAAGGTTGGAGTATAGAAGAGGCGGAAGCTGTGCTTGCTCGCGGTTAGCTTGGCGAGCTTCTCTATGTCCCGATCATTGCGGGCATGAACGGCGCCGGACTGCGGTCGCGAATGGGCGGAGAGCATCTGTTTTCGTTTGGCGGGACACCCGGACTTCAACGTTCGAGCCAACGCGATTCTGGGAAGAGCGCATATCGCTAGAACCTGCGGACAACTGAATACCGTAGTCGGCATCCCTCTCGTCGCTGACGCTTTGAACGACTCGCACGAGTACGTTCGCGGCATCGCCGCCGACGTTGCAGATGATTTGAAAATGTATATTGACGTTGTAATCGAACACATATAACTCAACTCAAAAAGCAACTACTAACTCAAATAGATCGAATAATCTGACCTATTCCCTAGCGAAATAACTCTTGCAATTCAGAGGCGGAATTCCCCAAATCGCCGAATGCATCGGAGACTTGGGGAAAGGATA
>JAYVOT010000368.1:0-7118 GCA_043757795.1 Chthonomonadaceae bacterium
CGAATTCGCCTCCCCGGAATGCCCACTATCTTCGCTGCCCGCCGCGAGATACTAGGTCATTTAGGGAAGGTTAGAAACGTCGCAGGCGCGGAAAAACTCGTAGAAGTGCTGAGGAATGCTCTGGCGCGCATGGACGGCGGAAATCAATAAGTTCTCGGGATGCGAAACAGCCAAAAGCGCTTTTCGTGTCACGTCCGAAGCACATTCGGCGGAACGCCATTGAGCCGTGTAATTTATTGCATGGGGCGCTCAACACGAATCAACTTTTGAAAGCGGAATTCAGCGAAGGAAGCAGCTTGAAAAGCTCCGAAGAAAACGTCAAGAAGGACAAGGAAAGCGAGTTGAAATCCGGCGACTCTTCAGTTTCGACGCCCACTCAAAAACGCAACATTCAATTTCATTTTCAATCCGCCTTCCAATCGTTCTTGCAAATTGTTAAAGAGACGCTCATCGCCTTCGCGGAGTTTCTGGCTAGATTCGCCTGGGGACGTTCTAGCAGTCGTTGGCTCTTCTCCATCAAGCCCCTCTCTGGTTCAGGCTCGCTCTCAAAGGCGGAGGTCGAACGACTGCTCAAGCGTCAGAAAGACCTGAAAGACGTTGAGAAAATCGTCGGCGCTTCCATCGCTTTCCGGTCTGAAGAGAGCGATTTTCACGCGGACCCTGTTGAGATCGAACGTTTCATTCATCGCATTCTACAGGAAAACCCTCCCTGGCTCTTCCTGGGAAGGGTTCTTTCCGGCGGTGCGCAAGGCGGTTCACTCGTCTCGCAAGAGCATTTGTATCGAGTGCAGGAAGTTTGTGAAATACAGGACGTCATCTTATTTACGCCGGACGATTCTTGGCGCGATGCGCCTCTCGCCTCCCTCACAATGCGCCCCGCCCGTCTCTACAGCGAAATGAATCAGGCGAGACTGCTTGATCAAATCCTCCCTCCAACAGTGCAGATCGAACGGTTTAGTCGGGGAGAGATCATGATTCCGGTGCGGAATCGGCAGCGCAGACGTCTCGAATTTAGCAGGATTGAACGCACAATGGCGATTATCAGTCAAAAAATAGTCCCCATATTGATAGAGATGGAGGGCGGAAGCGGTTCCGGCGGGCAACTGCTCTATATTCTGCTTGACTACAGCGCCTCGATGCGGGGGAAAAACGCCACCCTCGCTCTTGCAGTGATCTCAGCGGTTCTTCGGGCGAATATGGGCCAACGCGACACGCGATACCTCTATCGACGATTCGCTGAGGAAGATCGGATGGTTCCGCACGAGACGCAACCTCCTGTCATCGCATCGTCTCTTATCGAAAAGGATGAACTCTTCAACACGCTTTGCGCAGTCAACTTCAACGGCGGAGCGACTCACCTGAGCAATGCTCTTGGAGTTGCGATTCAAGATGTAGAGAATCTACGCAAAACCGAAAAACTCGAAGCAGGCATTTTGCTGGTCACGGATGGTTGCGCCGAAGTGCTGGAAAATACTGCGCTTCGTCTTCGGGCCTCTCGAATTCAACTTCATACGATCATGGTCGCTCCGGAACCCAATCCCGGCCTCGCCGATATATCGGAGACATACACGCGCCTCGACGCCGCTATCGGAAAATAAAAATGAACAGGGAGACTCTCATTGCCCGCTTCCGATGAATCCGATGCAATCCTGAATTCGAAAATCATACTAAAGTGGAAAGTTCATTTGCTGAAACGCAAACCGGATCGTCTTGCCCCGCTCTTGCTCATTTTCGTGTGCGCCGCGTTTTGCGTCTGGTTGATTTTTCGTAACCTTATCCCCGCTCTGGCGGCGCTCGTCCTTCTTCTCTCCTCCACATGCGACTTCTTCTTCCCTATTTCGTATCAATTCACTGAGCAAGGCGCCCATGCAAACGGACTATTGAGCCGAGAATTTCTAGCGTGGAAAGAGGTTTTGCGCGTATTGCCCATAGCGAACGGCGTCGTTCTCTCTCCGCTTCCTGCAGCCTCTCGCCTCGACGCTTTTCGAGGAGTGACCCTTCGATTCGCCTCTGACGGAGAGCCGGGAGATAGGGAGTCGGTGCGGAGCGCTTTATCGGAAATGATTAGCCCGAAGGCTCCGGTTTAAGGGGTAGGAATCTCCGCTTTCAGAATCTTGAGCGAGGCTCTTCAAGCAGAGCGCAACTTTCGGGGAGTATGTTCAGGCGAAGTCTTCCTCTTCCTCTTCACTTGAAAACGAGGAATGAACGTGAAAGCGAGAGAGGATTCAGCAATCGAATGAAGCGTTTGAGAGCGAATTACGCAAGGGCTTTTTTGATGAGTTGTCCGCCGTTTTCAGTGAGGCGTTGGTATCTGCCGTTGTAGAGATAAGTGAGCGCCATATCGTTCATTCCGAGCGAATGCAAAATCGTCGCATGAAGGTCGCGAATGGGGTGCGGGTCATCGCCGGTCTTGTAGCCGACTTCGTCTGAAGAGCCGATGACCGTTCCCCCCTTAATTCCGCCGCCTGCAAGCCAGACGGACTGAACCCCCGGATTGTGATCTCGCCCTCTGCCCCCCTGCGTGATCGGCATTCTTCCGAACTCGCCCGCCCACACGACGAGCGTGCTGTCTAAAAGCCCTCTTCGTTTCAAATCTTGCAACAATCCAGCGATGGGTTTGTCGGTGTCGCCGGCGTGCTTGCCGTGATTCCCGACGATGTCGCCGTGCGCGTCCCACGTGTCGTCTCCATGCCCGCCGCCGCTGTATATCTGCACAAATCGGACGCCTCGCTCGACTAATCGGCGAGCCAGAAGACACTTTTTGCCGAACTTTTCAGTTCGAGCGTCGTTTAGACCGTAAAGCTCTTTCGTCTCCTCAGTCTCTTTCGAGATATCCACCACTTCAGGCGCGTTCGCCTGCATTCGGAACGCCAACTCGTATGAGGCGATTCTCGCTTCAAGGTCGCTGTCCCCGGGGTTCCTCTGCAGATGCTCCTGATTGAGTTTTCCAAGCAGATCAAGACTCGTTCGCTGTTGCTCCGGGGTGACGCCCGCACCGGGAGAGAGGTCGAGAATGGGCGCGCCGCTCCCTCGAAAAACCGTTCCCTGATAGGTGGCGGGCATGAACCCGCTCGACCAGTTCGGAGCGCCGCCGATAGGTCCGCCCCGATGATCCGTCATGACGACAAAACCCGGCAAATTCTGATTCTCAGTGCCGAGTCCGTAGGTGACCCAGGAGCCTATCGAAGGGTGTCCCTGCAAAATCGACCCTGTGTTCATCTCGAAAAGCGCGGGAGCGTGATTGTTGCTGTCGCCGTAAATAGAGCGAATGACGCAGAGATCGTCCGCCTGTTTGCCGAGGTGAGGGTAGAGGTCGGAAATTTCCAGACCGGATTTGCCGTATCTCTTGAATTCGTAGGGGCTCCGCATCAACGGAGCGTTTCCGCCGCCGCCGAAAGTCTTAATCTCTCCCACTCCTGCGAGAGCGGTTCCCATCGACTTCCCGTCGTATTTTATCAAGCCGGGTTTAGGGTCGAAGGTGTCCACCTGGGAAGGTCCGCCGTACATAAAGAGAAAGATGACCGATTTCGCCTTCGCCTTGAACATAGGGGGCTTTGGGGCGAGCGGGCTTTTAGGGGCAACATGGGGAGCCGAAGACTTCGCCTTGCCGTCCGCCATCGCCTGCTCCGCCAACATGAAAGACAGCGCCAGGCTTCCAAATCCGACTCCTGCGCGCTCCAGAAACTCTCTTCGTGAAACGGCGGCGCGAAAATGCGACGGTTGCAACGACTGTTTTTTCTCTTCAGGCATTCATTTTCTCCAAACAAACTCAATACGAATTCATGGCAAATATCGTCGTCAATCGATTAAAATGGATGCTTCGCATACCTTGCCCCAAAACTTTAACTTCACCGGCGAAAGTTCCTGAAATTGGTCTTCCATCACGCTCGTCGCCGCTCTGATTTCAATCCTAAATTCCGCGTCCCAGAGTTGGGGCAATCTCGGACCTCATTCCTGTTTACAGAGTTGTTTAGTCCAGATAGAGAAACTCGTTTGTGTTGATTATCACGTGGCAGAGTTCCGTTAGAGCCTCTTTTTGCGCCTCGGCATCAGGCGTTCCCTTCGGTCTCAAGAGCCTTTGTCTGGCAAGGAATTCTAGAGCCAGGCTTTTTTGCGCCGTCGTCGGCAACCTGCAAAGGGCGGTCAGGTAGAGGCGATCAATCCGATCTCCCGCAGAATCTCCCGCCTCTTTGAGAACTCTTTGTGCGAAAAACTTCGCTTCCGTTCGAGAAAAATCTCCGTTGAAGAGCGCGAGCGCCTGCGGGGCGATGGTCGTAGTCGTGCGTTTCGGGCAAGTGTTCGCCATGTCCGCCCCGTCGAAAGCCTCGACAATAGGCAATGGCAGCGAACGGCGTTGAAAAACATAAATCGTGCGGCGCAACTGTTGATCTTCCGGCGAATTTCCCCATTTGTGCGTCGATCCGGTAGAAAGTACCTCGTCGCTAACTTTAGGATAGACGCTCGGGCCGCCCATCTGCAGGTTCAGGCGTCCGCTCACAGTTAAGATGCTGTCTCGAAGCGCCTCGCCTTCCAGTCGAATGCGGTTCATTCTGGAAAGCAGTTTGTTGTTCGGGTCCGACTTTTGCGTGCCCGGAAGAATTTGGGAAGACTGCCTGTAGACATTGGAAAGCAGGATCATCCGGTGCATTTTCTTCAGGCTCCATCCGCTCTTGACAAACTCATTTGAAAGCCAATCGAGAAGTTCCGGGTGGGATGTTTTTTCGCCGTTCACGCCGAAATCGGAAGGAGTGCCCTGCAGTCCGCGTCCGAAGTGCCCCTGCCAGATTCGATTCGCCATTACCTTAGCCGTCATGGGATTTCCCGGCGATGCGATCCAATTGGCGAGTGCGGCGCGGCGTCCTGTCGATTCCGTCTTCTCGGAAACCGTGACGACCGCCGCCCTCTCTTCGCCTCTGCAAAGCGATGCGATGAAGCCCGGCTGAACTTCCGGGCCTGGAGTCAAAAGGCTTCCTCTCAATAGAACATGGGCGGGGGGAGCTGTCTTTCCATTTTCAGAAATGACTTCGGCTATCGGTTCGAAGGGAGCGCCTATCCTCTCGGACTCCGCTACTTGATTTCTAAGATGATTGAACTTTTCTCGATCTTCCGGATCAGTCAAAACTTTGTCATAGTCTCTATCTTCCGGTTGAACCGCTTTGTCTGTCTTCTCTCGAGTGCGTTTAGCGTTGCTCGCTTGCTTCAAATATTTTTCTTTGAACGTTGAGAGAGCGCTGCGCGCGTCCTTAATTTTGGATTGAAGCTCATTGTTGCGTTTGTCGAACATCGCAGGCAACCGTTTCTCGCTCCAGCGAGTATTGATGAAAAAAGACTGCAGGCGATAGTAATCGCTCTGAGAAACCCGGTCGTACTTGTGATTGTGACAGCGGGCGCAACCGACAGTCAGTCCCAACATCACGGAACCTGTGGTGTCGGTAACATCGTTGAGATAGTCCTGCCAACGTTGCGGATGATCCGTGCTGAGTTCATCCCAATTTCCAAGTCGGGCGTATCCTGTCGCGATGATCGCCTCCGGGTTGTCCGGGTAGAGTTCGTCTCCCGCAAGCTGCTCCTTCAAAAACCGGTCGTAAGGTCGATCCTCGTTGAAAGCTTTGATGACATAGTCCCGATAGCGCCACGCTCTGGGTCGCGCTCCGTCGTTCTCAAAGCCGTGAGTTTCCGCGTATCGCACCAGATCGAGCCAGTGTCGCGCCCATCTTTCGCCGTAGCGAGAGTCTGCGAGCAAGCGATCCAGGAGTTTTTCATAAGCGGCGGGCGAAGGGTCTTTTAAGAAGGCTTGCGTCTCTTCCGGGGAAGGCGGAACTCCTAGCAGATCGGCATAAACTCGGCGCAACATCGCGGATTTGGAGGCGGGAGCGGAAGGTTTCATCTTCGCCGCTTCCAACTTTGCGAGCACGAAGGCGTCGATAGGCGTTTTTATCCAGGCGGAGTTTTTGACTTTCGGGATGCTTTGAAGAGAGGGAGGAGCATAGGGCCAGGATAGTTTGAGCGCGTCAATTTTTGCGCCCTGATCAATCCATAGTTTGATTTTCGCCAGTTGTTTCGCATTGATTGCGGCGCTGTTGAGGGGCATTCGCGGTTGAATTTTGCCGATGATGTAAGAGACAAGGACGCTTTCCGACGCTTTGCCGGGAACGATGATCTTGCCGCCGAACTTCGTTCCGCCCTTGAACAACGCTAGGGAAGTCTCAACGACGAAGCCTGAATTATGCTTATCCGAACTGTGGCAAGAGCCGCAGTTGGCTTTTAAGTAAGGCTCTATGTCTTCACGAAAACTGACAGAGGCGACGGAGGAGGGCTGCGCAACAGAGCCGGAAAAAGTTCGAGAAGACTTTTTTTGTCCTGAAGCTGTTTGCGATATCGCGACGCTGAAACCGAGAATTAGAAGGGTTGAAATTAGAGCCGTTTTCAGAAATCGCAATGTAGTTCCCTTTTAGGCCGCGAGTCGAAGACTCCTGGCAAGAAAAAAAAACGTCCTTCGGACGCGAGACCGACAAAGACGGGAATAGTTCCTGCGAGGCGCAAGCCCCTCTCGTGTCCGAAGGGCGCTAGGCGGAAACCCATTGAACCGTGTAATTCATTGCACGAAGACGGAACTAAGCGCAACACTTGACACTAGTTGATTTGACGCCGGCGTCTCCTCTTTGTTACTTCTCATTCAAGATAGGCTCAAGGATATCGGCGATATTGGTGCGCGGATCATACCCTTCTATCTTGCCTACAAGCCGCCCTTTGCGATCTATCACGAAAAGAGAAGGGAGTCCGGGCGAAGGGTACTTTTCGCGGACGTCCGGTATCGAACTGTACATGAGAATGGGATAGGTCATTCCCAACTCCTTGACGACCGGGGGAACCAACGAAGCGTCCTGATCCGCTGAGATGCCGACGACTTCCAACCCTTTGTCTTTGAACTTCATATAGGCGGCTTGCAATTCAGGGATGCTCTGCCTGCAAGGACCGCACCAGGTCGCCCAAAAATCGAGGACGACCACTTTCCCTTTGAAAGCGGATAGCGGGAACGGTTTTTTGCCGACTTGCAAAGGCAAGTCGATTTCAGGAGCAGGGCTTCGCCCATCGGGCGAAGTTGCAAATTGCGCAGC
>JAYVOT010000369.1:0-7117 GCA_043757795.1 Chthonomonadaceae bacterium
CGTGGCGAAAATTCAGTTCGGGAACACCTCTTTTTTGTTCACTGGCGACGCCGAACGGGACGAGGAGGACGAGTTGACTCGCTCAGGCGAACCGCTTCAAGCCGATGTTCTCAAAGCGGGACATCACGGCAGCCACTCCTCCACTTCCCCGCAATTTTTAGAATCCGTGCATCCCTCATTCGCAGTTATCTCCGTTGGGGCGCACAATCGACATGGACATCCGACGCCTGAAGTCATCGAACGTTTGAAGGAAAGCCATATACAAACTTACCGCACGGACAAATCCGGGGCGGTTATCGCGCATTCCGACGGCCTTCGAATTCGGATGGAAAGCGTGAGGGAGTAGAGGGTAGAGGCATGTAATGGAGGGAAATTTCGCTTCGATTTGTGCGAAAGATTGCTTTCGTCTCCAGTTAGTGACAATCTAGCAAGCGTTTATTTTGGCGTATATTCGTTTACGATTATTTCGGAATCTAGATACCTTTGAGGCATTTGACCAGGAAGTATTTTTTTCATAAAACCATCCTCATACTCTACTGTGATCTCAGGATGCGGATTTTTCCCGTTTTGCGGCATCCATCCCGCTTCAAACATTACCGATTTTTCAGTCCCCGCGCTCCAGTGAAAATACGTCGGTTCTGAACTGAAACTGCATTTTTTGACCTTCTTTATCTTGTCGTTTAAGACTATCCATTTTTTCCATAGCCACTTCTCAGGCGGGACGATTGTCTGCAATTTCTTTTCGCGATAGACGACATTCGGCAATCGCCTCTCCCAATAGTTGCTGTATTTTAGTCCACCTAATTCAGACATGCTTGTATCAGGATTTTTCAATAGCTCGACCTCTTCTCGCCCAAAATACGCCTTTAGAGTTTCAGGTTTATTTGCAAGCGCAGGCGAGTTTGGTTCAATCATTAATCGAAAGAGATATAAGTCGTTTCCAACGAGTCGATACTCGACAGGCAACCACACGCACGAAGATGAGAAAATCTTGTATCCGGGAATTGAGATTTCGGTAGATGAAATTAAGCTCTTCGTTTTTTTTACGTAGAGGTATATTCTAATTTTCGCTTTCTCTCTAAATTTATTTTTGACTATTTCCTCGTCTCGATTCAGCGCGTCCGCTGATCCTTTCTTGTATCTTACAACCGAGCTCGGCAAACTCACCCGCGCCCTGTCGAATACGTTATCCAGGGAACAGGTGTCCGCATATTTTACATCGTGTTGTAGCTCATGATAATATTGAACGTATTTGTTGATGATTTTAGAAATGTGTCTAACCGCAACTACAGTCCCTCCAATGAATACGATTAGAAAGCCGAAAACTATGAAGATTATCCAGTTCTTTTTCATGATGAGCAAGTATGACATATACGGCTTACTTTGAATTCGGGTTAGTCGAATCGGAGGAGCGATCAGAATAGGCATTTCCTTTGAATGATCCGAGCGCTGAGAGAATTACAAATGCAGGAAAGCCATTGTGTAAAAAAGAAGAGTAAGTTGAGAACGCAAAGCATGGGAATTGAAAGAAAACAATGCAAGAAAAATCTCCAGACCTCGCACAATTGACCGAAGCGGCTCTTTTCGGCTTCGATCCGATGGAGAGGATCGTCTCTGTCGAGCCGTTGCGTCAGGGCGGAATGGTTGTCTATCGTAGGCTGGAAGATGGAACAGTGAAGTTCGATCTTGAGAGCTATCGTCCCTGGTTTTTAATGAGGGAAAAACCGGACTTTGCCTTGCCGGGCGCAAGTATATCCGAACTTGATGGAGACGGTTTTCGCTTCTTGCTTGAATTTCCGACGCATGAGCTTTTTCAGACCGCCCGAACTAAAATCAGAGAACATATTCTGCCTAATACCGTGTTCCCTTCCGGTGCGAGAATGGCGCTCATTCGCTCCGGCAAAACGCTTTTTAAGAACATGATTTTCGACGAAGTGGTTCGCATGCAGTTCGACCTCGAGACCAACGGACTCGACCCCGCTCCGGACGATAATCGAATCTTGCTGATCGTCGTTTCCGATAATCGAGGACTGCTTGAAGTGATCGAAGGAGATGAGGCGGACTTGATTGAGAGATTCGTAGAGATCGTGCGGGATCAAGATCCAGACGTGTTGGAAGGGCACAACATCTACGGTTTTGACCTGCCCTTTCTCCTTGCAAGAGCGAATCGACACGGAGTAATGTTGACTCTGGGACGTGACGGCTCTGAAATGAAAGCGACTCCGCAGCGTGATTACGCTATCGGGGGCGCGAAGCGCCCTTTCATACCCTATGCGGCGCATGGCAGACAGTTCATCGATACCTATCTTGTGGTTCAAAGATTCGATTGGGCGAAGGGATCGCTCTCAAGCTATGGTTTGAAGGAATGCGCTCGACACTACGGTTTTGCAAGAGAAGATCGGGTTGAGCTGCCGCGAGAAAAGATGGTTTCGCTCTACAGGGATCAACCCGAACTCGTTTTAGAGTATGCACGGCAAGACGCGGAAGAGACGCGTCTCCTCGCTGAACTCATCTGCCCGGTCGAGTTCTATCAAACTCAGATGATTCCGGACAACTATAGCCAGGTGGCTGTTTCGGGAAGCGGCTCCAAAATAAATATGATGCTTGTGCGCGCCTATCTTGCAGCAGGGCGCTCTATTCCCGTGCCGAGTCCCGCCGCCTTTGCTGCAGGCGGTTATACGGAGATAAGAGAATCGGGAGTGTTGGATAGAGTGGTCAAGGCAGATGTGGAGAGCCTCTATCCTAGCCTCATGCTCACCAACGGCATCGCCCCGAAAACCGACACGCTCGGAATCTTCTTGCCTATGCTTGGCGAGCTGACTATCAGAAGGTTGGATGCGAAACGGAGGGCGGCAAGTCAGGAGCTTGTAGAAATAGAAGAGGAAAAATCTTCCGGGGAGAAGCCCGATGCGGCAAACTTGGAACGCAGATCATCGCACCAGTATTGGGACGGCTTGCAAAACTCCTTCAAAGTTCTCATCAATTCCTTCTACGGGTATCTTGGCGCAGCGGCATTCGCGTGGAACGACCCGCAAGCGGCAGGAAGAGTGACGGAATTGGGAAGGGAGTTGGTTCAAAAGATAGCGGAACAGATGACCGTAAGCGGGAGCAAGGTCATCGAGATTGACACTGACGGAGTCTACTTCACCCCGCCGCTAGATATTGTTGGAGAGGAAGCTGAACGCGATTATATCGAAGGAATCGCAAAAACGTTGCCGGATGGCATTCGATTGGCATTCGACGGCAGATACGCGCGAATGCTTTCCCTCAAAACTAAGAACTACGTATTGGAGACCTATTCCGGCAAGAGAATTATCAAAGGCGCTTCTCTCCGATCTCGTGCAGATGAGCGATACGGCAGGCGATTTTTAGAAGAGGCTATCGACTGCATGCTTCGTCACGATATAGATTCCGCCTCGAAACTCTATTTGGAAACAGTTGAAAATCTCCTACAGCGTCGCATTCCGATAGAAGACCTCATTCGCCGTGAACGCGTCACCCCCAAAACTTTTCAAAGTTCTCAAAAGCGACGTTCTGCAACAGTCGCACATGGGGTTGCTGTGGGCGACCACGTTTGGGTCTATGAAAAATCGGACGGAACTCTCGCGCTGAAAGAGGATTACAATCACGACGAAAACGTGGCGTACTACATGGGAAAACTCTATAAATTCGCTCACAGGCTCGAAGCGGGAGTGGTGGGGGATTTCAAAACGCTCTTTCCGAAACCTTCATCTGATGGAATTCCCCACAAACATCAAACATTGCTGGATTTTGACTGTTAAGGTCTGCCCGGAATGCAATTGCGCTAAGCAACCATCAATTCTAAATTGATAGTTCCGACCGGTTTACAACTTTCAAGACGCCTTCTTCCGTAGCCGCAAGCATTTTCGTGTCAGAAAGCGCTTCCACTACTTCACGCTTCAATAACTAAGAGAGGCATACTATCTAACAATTACTTGTCGTTCGGCATGCTTCGTCTCGTCTTGACTTTTTGAGAGTTCGACATGATGACCGTTTTTTGCAAAGCTGTTGATCTTTGTTTCTAAGGTCGAAAAGAGCATTTTTTGAATCCTTATCCGTTTCTGATGGCCTACGTAAATCTGTGTAAGGGAATTTGTTTCATCCAATTATGACACACAGGCCTACCTTGGCATTTTCTTCCAAACGAGAGGATTCACGTTATCGTCGTCAAGCAAGTCGCCGACAGTCAGAGAATGGAAATAGTCGTCAGGCAAAACGTTTTTGACCCCGTTGAAAGTAGATCCATCCGGCATGAAGGCGCATGTCATCGCTCGACGAGGCTTGTTCGTCATGTTGGCTCCGGCTCCGTGCGCTGTCAACCCGTTGTGAAAAACAGCGGATCCGGCAGGGCAAGGGCAAGCGATAGGCTCTATTTCTCGCCATTCCGGATAACTTTTGAAAAGGTCGCCGATGTTCATCCCTATGCCGGCGTTCTTATTCGTAGCCGTTTTTTGACTGCCGGGGATGTAGTATAGGCAGCCATTGCGCAAAGTCGCGTCATGAAGCGCAACCCAGAGCGAGATAGCATTTCGAGAGGTGAAGGACCAGTAGAGATTATCGAGGTGCCAACCGGTCGGGTTTCCAAAAGGTTGTTTGAACAGCGCTTGATCGTGCCAGATGCGAATCCCGTCTACCCCCGCGAGGGTCGCCGCCATTTCCCCCAGGCGTGAGTCAAACAAAATCTTCCGCATGCCTGCGTGAGTTTCCGCAAGTTTCACGCACTGAACGAAGACTTGTCGATAGTAATTGTCCGGATCAGCTCCCTGATTGGTGAAGTGTTCGTTCTTCGCACCTTCCAATTCTAGCGAAGCAAGACGTGCATGGACAGCATCCTCAGTGTTGGTTCGCCAGTTCTCAAGTTCGGTATCATTGATAAAATTTTCGATCACGATGAAGCCGTTCTCGCGATAATTTGATATTTGTTCATTGGTCAATTGATTATTCATTGTTACAACCTTCCGATTCAGCGATTATCCGCATCGATTACTGATATCGGCTTCGAGCCGATTGGTTTATTTTACTTCTTATCCGAATACAATTCTGCAAGGTCAGCATATGGATCGGACGTTTTGCCTTGCCTTTTCATTTCGGCCTGTTCCGCCTTGAAAGCTTTGATTCGCGAATCCAGTTTCCGAGCGCGTCGAAAGACTACAATTGCAGAGAAAACTACAATTAAGGTTGCTATCGCAATTAGAAACAGTTTCAAAATTATTCCGCTCATCATGTCTCCCTTACTATCACCAATATCTTACTTCCGAGCGCGTCGAAAGACTCCAATTGCAGAGAAAACTACAAACAGGGTTGCTATCGCAATTAGAAGCAGTTTCAAAATTATTCCGCTCATCATGTCTCCCTTACTATCGCCAATATCTTATTACTTAGACGCAAGCTCTCGAATAACCTCCTGCGTTTCCAACCTATCCGAAGATGATAATGGATATCCTGCTTGTGTCGGCGCTTTTTCAGAAGGAGTTAAAAAGTGTGATGCACTTGACATCAAGAACGAATATGACCTATCATGTAGCGGATATAAATGCGGTTGCAAAGTTGCAATCCCTAAATGTCAATTCAAATATATCCCTCAACTCGAATCAGAACCACGCTTTACAAGTTTTATAGACGTATCTCTCTCTACTTTTTCAAATATGCTGGTCAATATCTCGGTTGCCGCAAAAAGCGAGATATTCAGTAATTGGAAAAGTTTTACGGAGCGACTTGTCGGCATGAGAGGGTCGTTTTGATGTTCTCACGAATTTTTTTGAGACGAGAATTGGAAGGAAAGTAAACTCAGTGCGTAAGTGGAATAAGGAATCGATAGGGTTTGAGATCGTGCGAATGTTTTCATCCGGAGAAAATTTAAACTATGCTAGTATCGCCACGGAGCAAGTGGCGCTTTTGAGGGCGGCAACTCGATACTTCGGCTCTTGGAGAGGCGCGGTCGAGTTTGCAGGACTAAATTACGATGATATCAGGCGTTACAAATCCTGGAGCAAAGATCGAATCATCGCAAGGATTCGAGAATTGTACGATCAGGGTGAGGACTTGAGTTGGCGACATGTCAGCACGCAAGTCGATCCTCAACTTGCAGCGGCGGCGACAAAACGGAAACACTTCGGCTCATGGCGAGAAGCCTTGACCGCATCAGGACTCGATTACAACTTGATAAGACGTTATCGAGAGTGGGATGACGACACGATTAAAGATAAACTGTTGGAACTGCACCGACAAGGTGTGGATATGAACGCCAAACACATGGAAGAGTACGACATCACGCTCATCACCGCGGCGCGTCGAAGATTCGAAAGTTGGGACAAAGCGCTCACCGCTGCAGGGTTGGACTACAAACAGATTGTGTTGCGAGCGCCTTTTAAGCGAAGATCAAGGTCGATTATTATAAATGCGGATCAGACGGATTTGAAAGTCCTCTGTGAAAATAATCCATCGCTTTCAATTTCTCTTCTCTCATGAGAGCGACCATAATCAAGATTCGGAGTAGAGGATAAAGTGAGATTAGCAGGCAAAACAGCTCTGATCACCGGAGCGGGCGCAGGAATTGGAAGGGCGACCGCTCTGCTCTTCGCATTGGAGCGGGCGTCCGTAGTTGTCGTCGATTTGAATGAACAAACTGGGCTAGAGACAGTCGAACTCCTTGAAGCCGAGGGGGGAAGAGCGATTTTCTTGCAAGCGGACGTTTCCAAACCAGATTCCGTCAAAGCGATGCTCGAGGGGGCGGTAGCGTCTTTCGGCAGATTGGACATCCTCTTCAACAATGCCGGGATAGTCAAACAGGGACGAGTTGAAGATTCTTCAATCGAGGATTGGGAGTTGCAGATCGGGACGACGCTTACGAGCGTTTTTCTGGGATGCAAATATGCGATTCCAATTTTCAGAAAGCAAGGCGGCGGCGTGATCATCAACATGGCTTCCGTTGCCGGTTCAATGGGAATTGTGAATCGCGCAGTCTATTCCGCAGCGAAAGGGGGCGTAATCGCGCTCACAAGGGCGACCGCTCTTGACTACGCCGCAGAAAATATACGGGTAAATTTCATCTCCCCCGCAACGATAGAAACGCCTTCGCTCACCGACAGAATCAACG
>JAYVOT010000370.1:0-1952 GCA_043757795.1 Chthonomonadaceae bacterium
AACTCTTCAACGCTGATGGTTGGCAATGTTTCAGTAGCCATATTTTCGCTTTCGTTAATCATTGTTTTAAAGGGGTTGTTTAGAAAACCAGCCATCCAAAAAATTATCGGCGGGCAGGCAATGGACAGGCGTTCAGTTCGAAGGAAACCCTCAATGCCGAACCTGGTTCAATAGTCGGTTTCTACGCAACATGCGTCAGTAACCGCGATTGTAATTTGACAATAGAGAGATTTCCAACAAAGAAGGTAGACGTCCTCGCTCGAGACCTCTGTTGTTTCAATACCAGAATGGTTCGATTAAAGGGCATTACTGCTACTGGAGGAAGTGCGGCAGGCGGAAAGTTTCAATACCAGAATGGTTCGATTAAAAGCCGGCGGCATAGGGTGGAACGGCATAGAGCTGACTCATATGTTTCAATTCCAGAATGGTTCGATTAAAAGATGCAAAAATGGCTAATAATTGCCGGGTTTGTGATAGCGTTTCAATACCAGAATGGTTCGATTAAAAGGAACATTTTGTATCGCCTTATCAAAAGCTTTTACTCATTTCTCAACAATCTTGCGGAATCACGTTGCGTTTGCAAGTTCAGTATCTCAACGACCTCAAAACGAGGCGGAGCGCTGGAAACGCTCTTGAGGCGCAAGACAGCAGGAAAATAGCCGCATCTTCCATGCAGTTCCGCCGTCACAAGTCCGGCAATGACGCTTAGACTCGGCAGATTCACCAAAAGCGCTTCAGTCTGCCACTCTTTTCCGGACAACCCGACACGACTAACCAAATCTCGTGCCTGTTGGGAGAAAGGAATTTCTGCATCAAACTGCGAGTGTGTCTCGATTACGCGCTCGATGTCGACTCCCAATAGTGTTGCAGTCTCTTTTTTTTGCGAGTCAGTTAACGGATGACCAAAGTTTACCAGAATCAACTCTTCCTAGCTCCAATCATTGAAGAAATGTCTTCAACCATTTTTATAGAGTCTACCGGATCTATTTGCATTTTGGAGCTCTGTGTCAAATAGATGAGTTTGATGTTATACGCTTTTGCAAGTTCAGGGTTTTTATCTGAAAGTTCGATATTCGTAATCATGAATTTCTTAGTATTTGCGCCAAGTATTAAAGAAACTGAGTTAAGTTGATCTATCTTACCTTTATGACCGTTACCACCTGCAGTTATTTCGCCAATAGCGAACTGTGAACCATTGCGTACGATCAAATCAATTTCAACATTGTTGTTTTCCTTGAATCGGACGTTCGACTTAATCTCATCGAATTTATCATCCAAACAACTCAGCACGCATTTTTCAAAATCCTCCGTTGAAACGGATTTTAAGTTTGGAGTGATGTTGTGGGCTTTCAAGAAATCCATGATAGTTGCCCGCGATATTAAGTCTCGAACCGTTTCCAACAGAGCTAACTCTCCGTTTATCGCTTCGAAGCGATAAATTCGATTTCCCGATTGATCGGAGTCCAAATAAATCACATTTGCCTTATGCTTGGAGGCAAGTTGAATAGCGGCGAAGGACATGAGTTTTGTCCCACCTGTGACATTGAAATAAATCTCATCTGCAGGATCAATGTAATTCAAAGTTTCTGTAAGTTTTTCCTGAGCTACTTTTAAATTGTATGCAGGTATTTCCACAGGCAATACAGTGCATTTTCCAGAAAGAACATTGACTAATCCATCCTTTGATTTCAAGCTTATACGGGTATCGGTGTACGCGATAATAACTTTATCGGGATTGTAATGATAGAATGGCAGCAAATTAGGCATAGGCTGGCCACCTGCCAAACAAAGCATAGTTTTATTCATTTGTCTTTCCTTTCGCGAAAGCGCTCTCGTGAAATTTGTATGGGACTGTCAATCCATAAACCAATTGAAGCGGTCTGACGCCTTGCAATTCTAATTCCTGAGTTGTTTTAGGTTCGAGAAACGCATTGGCAAGAAGTGAGCCGCCA
>JAYVOT010000371.1:0-7093 GCA_043757795.1 Chthonomonadaceae bacterium
AACCCTCTATCGTGTCGATCCGACTACCGATGCGACAACGAAGGTCGCGTTGACCGTTACAATTCCAGTAGCAGGTTCCCCCACCGGTCAAAACTTCAACTCCAACACAGCATCAGGCGCATTCAATGGCGACAATTTCCTGTTCGTCAGCCTGGATGGAACGATCTCAGGTTGGCGGGGAGCATTGGGAACGGCTGCAGAGACTTTCGTTCCCGCCTCTGCAAGCAACACTTATACCGGTTCCGCTTTTGCAACCATCGCAGGGCACTCCTATCTTTATGCCGCCAACTTTAGAAGCGGCGCGGTGGACGTACTCAAGGGAGATGCATTGGCGCCGAATCTCACTGGAACGTTCACCGACCCGAATCTGCCTGTTGGCTACACTCCCTTCAATACGCAAGTCTTGAACGGAAAAGTCTATGTGACGTACGTCCTCAGGAGCGGTGCGTTCACCGGTTCCGGCGGCGGAATTGTCGATACTTTCGATCTGAACGGCAATTTTCTGACGAGAATTGGAACGCAGGGAACACTTGTCTCGCCCTGGGGTTTGACGATCGCGCCTTCGAGCTTCGGGTCTTATGCAGGAGACCTGCTTGTAGGAAATTTCGGCAACGGGCGCATCAACGCCTATGATCTTGCGAGCAACAGCTTCGTCGGACAGTTGAGCAATATCGACGGAAGTCTACTAGCCATTGACGGGCTATGGGGCTTGACAGTTGGCAACGACGGCGGATCGGGCAGTTCCAACGCTCTCTACTTCGCCGCCGGGCCTGACAGAGGATCGAACGGACTCTTCGGCAGCATTAGAGCGGTTCCTGAACCGGGACAAATAGCCTACTTATTAGGGTTGGGAGTCACCGGATTGGGCTTCGCATTGAGGATGCGAAGCAGACGGAAAGCGTGATTCTGTTGAAATAAGCATCGAAGCAAACTCCCCTAATTCATTGAGGGGAGTTTGGCGTTGTCTCCTTGCAGCGCTGATTAATTTTCCTAGTCGGTCCGAGACTCATGCTATAATAACGATTATTAGAGAGGAGACTGTTATGACGCTAATAATAGAACTAAATCCGTCACAGGAAGCATCCTTAATTTTGGCGGCTAGCCAAACAGGACTGGAGCCATCGGAATTGGCGCAAAAGATGATTGCTCAAAACCTGCCGCCGATAGATTCCGCTCCCCTTTCGCCGGAAGAACGAATCCTGAAAATGGATAATTTTGCAGAAAAAAACCATGGCCTGCCCATACTTTCAAACTCAGCGTTTGATCACGAAGCCATTTATGAAGGCAGACTTTAGAGAATGAATTACTACATCGACACAAACGCTATGTGGCGAAGGTTTGCCACTGGCGATTTGCGCCATCCACTTGTAAAGGCAACGCTTGATCGAATTATCCGACGAGGAGATACCGTGCCTATTAGCGCACAGAATCTTGTCGAGTTTCAGGCTGTAGCCACTCGCCCGGTGGAAGCGAATGGCCTCGGCTTGAACACTACGGAAGCATGTGCGAAAGCGCGTGAAATTGAAGCCCTGTTTTCATTTTTGCCCGACAATGCAGACATTTATCCGCACTGGCGCAAATTAATCCAACAACATGATGTAAAGGGAAAACAAGTTCATGATGCACGAATAGTTGCTGTCATGCTAGCTAATGATATCAACAGATTGATCACTTTTAACGCTTCTCACTTTATCCGCTTCTCCGAAATCACCGTTTTTAATCCACAGGATATGCGATAAATTTCGCTATTGTCACGCTTAAGTCGATACTTCCCTTACCTTTACTTATTGCGACTTAAACTGAAACAGCGTAAAACGAGTTATCAAATTCGGAGGAACTCCATGTTCGTTCGCCCTGCGACCCATTCAGATCTGCCTGCAATTCTTGAAATCTACAATCACGCCGTCTTGAATTCGACTGCCACCGCCGACTACGATCCGCATACGCTTTCGATGCGAACGCTCTGGTATGAGGAGAGAACTGCCAGGGGTTACGCAATACTGGTTGCGGAAGAAAATTCAAAAGTCGTTGGTTGGGGCGCTCTCAACCCGTACCACGCGAGAATTGGGTATCGTTTCACCTGCGAAAACTCGGTCTACGTTGCGGAAGCGCACAGAGGACAGGGAGTGGGAAAAGCGTTGCTTTCGGCGCTTATCCTCAGCGCGAGAGAAAAAGGGATGCACACGATCCTAGCCTATATCGACTCTGAAAACGAAGCGAGCGTGAGACTGCACTCAGGTTTTGGATTTCAAGTTGCAGGCGAGGTGCGAGAAGCCTACACCAAATTTGATCGTTGGTTGAACCTTTCAATAATGCAAGTGATTTTGAACGAAGTAAAGTGAAAAGCCCGAATTTATTCTTATACGAACGATTCCTTCGAATGCAACGTATCTGTAACTATGATAAGCGTGTTGAGACAAAATTTCAAATGGATATTAGGGTTTGTCGCCGTCATTCTCGCAATGTCGGGGCAAGCTTCCGTCTCAGCGGACTGCTCTCGAATGACGGAAGTCAAGTCCTGTTGCGCCAAGAAATTGGTTTGCAGGTGCGATTTCAATGACGCTTCCAGTACGAAATCAAAAAGTTCCTGCGCATGCGGTCATTTCCCAACCCCAGAGAACTCACCTTTCAACTACAATAGTACCGTAAGTGAAAATTGTGCAATTCCATTTCAATCCGACACAAATTTCATGCTTCTTGAAATGGCGGTCGTACAAGCTTCATCCCGAAGTATCGTCGAACCAACATTCCGTCCAATTTCTCTATCCTCTCCTCGCGCTCCTCCTATAATAGCATGATTCCGACTCCGTCCTCCGCTCTCTAAATTTGACGCATTGGAAACCGCATGCCATTCCCTATGACTCTCAGTTTGCGGGTCGTATTAAAAGGTTGACGTTCATTGCCAATGACTAGCAGGGTCGCCGCTTTTTCGCAATTGCACTATTTTTCACGAGGATATCGCTATGAACATCTCACGTTTTTCAATCTATGTAGGACTTGTCGTCCTGTCGCTCTGCAACGTACAATCGTTGCAAGCGCAAACCAACTCAAAACTCACCCAAAAAGCGGGGAAATTCGCTGTCGAACTTCGCCTCCCTGTCGACGGTCTTTTCGCAGATGAAGAGACGGATGTCGAACTCCGAATTACGGACGCTTCGCAGGATGATCCCGTTCAAGGCGCTCCGCCTGTAATCAAAGCCGTTTTGAAGGCCGTTCTTACGATGCCGATGATGGCGTCTATGCCGAAACAAACCCCGAAAACCCACTCTGAAGGCGTGCCGGGAGACTACGGCGTCGTGCTGTATTTCCCGCACGGCGGCGATTTTCGGCTTGACCTTGATGTGGTTCCTCCGGGAGACAAGCCATTTCATGTGGCTTTCGATCTGCCTGTAAAAGACGCGGTGAGCGCGAAGAACCGAAAGACGAAACCGAAGCCGTTCTTGCTTGAAGTAAAATCGGAACCTTCTTCTCTCAAACTCGGAACGCCTGCAAACTTGACGATGCGCATTATAAGTCGAGATACGAAGCAACCTGTCACTGAGTTCGACACCGTGCACGAGCGAAAATTTCACTTCATCGTCGTCTCAAAGGATTTGACCTACTTCGATCACACGCACCCGGACAGCGGCGAAAACGGCGTTTTCAATATCGGCTATACATTCCCTTCAGGAGGTGAATATCGCCTATTTGCTGATGTCGCGCCGCACGACGCAGGTTCGCAGTATCTCATGCAACCGGTCCAGGTCAGCGGCCCCCAACCGGTTTCGGCTCCGCTAAAACTCTCTTCGAGCGCAATGGTAGACGGCGTGAAGATGAGTCTCAATAAAGTTCAAAACGGGTTGATCGCAGGCAAATCGTATCCCCTGCTCTTCAACATCACGGATGCGAAAGACGGTACGCCTATTAAAGACCTCGAACCCTACCTCGGGGCGATGGCGCACTTGATCTTAATTCAGCAGGACGCCGCGACATTCGTCCACAGTCATCCGGACGAATCCGACCCGACGAACGGGCACAACGGGACCCTGACAGTTCTCGCTCGTTTCCCGAAAGCCGGACTCTTCAAAGGGTGGTTGCAAGTTCAGCGATCCGGCAAAGTTATCACGTTGCCATTCGTGGCGGAGGTGAAATCGAAATGACAAAACGATTATTCGCGATACTACTGTGTTTTCTGCTCGCGGTTCCCGCTTTCGCGCACGACGACGATGACAACAAAAAGAAACCCCCGTCGAAAGCGGGAGCCGACCTGAAGCAAGCACGCATGTTGATGGATATGGCGAAAATGAAGCTCGCCGAACAGGGGAAGTACAGTTGTTGCATCAAAGCTCCGAAAGAGGCGAAAGGAACCGGCTGCGACCTCTGTGCGAAAGAAAACGGATCTTGCAACTGCGGGGCTAACCTCGCCGCAGGCAAGGGAGTTTGCGGGGAGTGCCTGGGAGGGTGGAAAACGGGAAAGGGGATTTTCCCCGGCGTCAAAGCGAAAGACGTGACACTGTCCGCCTCTCCAAACCAGAAAATTGAAGGAGATTCAACGCCGCCCCCCGAACTTGCCTTAGCGAATGAGGCGATGATACGAGCGAAGAAAATTCTCGTTAAAGAAGGTCGATTCAGCTGTTGCGTGTCTCATGGCGGTTGCAACGAGTGCGCCCAGGAGAAAAGTTGTCCCTGCGGCAAACAGGCTCTTAAGGGACCTAAGGGTCCCGGAGTCTGCGCGCAGTGCATCGATGGATGGCACGCAGGGATCGGCAGACTCGCAGGCTTGACGGCGCAGGACATGAAGATGGAGCCGATGCACGAAGGAATGCACATGGAGATGGCGTTCGCCGGAGTCCCGATGTCGCAGGAGGCGTCCGGAACCTCCTGGCAACCCTCTTCCTCACCCATGCACGCGAAACATGGCACCCTTGGCAGATGGGAAACGATGTTTCACTACAACGCCTTTTTGGGCTACGATCATCAGGGCGGCAAGCGCGGCGACGATCAGATCGGCTCTCAAAATTTCGCGATGTTCATGGCGCAACGCCCTATCAAGAACGATCAACTCGAACTGCGAGCGATGCTGAGTCTCGAGCCTCTCACAGTCACGCCCGGCGGATATCCGCTCCTCTTGCAGTCCGGCGAGGCGTATGGCGGGAAACCGCTTGTCGACAGGCAACACCCGCACAACTTCTTCGGGGAGTTGTCCGCGCGCTATCGACGCCCTCTAAGTGCGGACAGCGGGGTTTCGCTGTACTACGGAGTGGCGGGCGAGCCTGCCCTGGGACCTCCCGCTTACGTACACAGGCTCTCTGCGATGGACAACCCGGCGGCTCCGATCGGTCACCACTGGCAAGACTCAACTCACACATCGTGGGGTGTCCTGACGCTTGGCGGCTGGAAGAAGAACCTGCAGGTTGAAACTTCGATTTTCACAGGACGCGAACCGAACGAGTTTCGCTATCAGTTGGGTCCGCAACGTTTCGACTCTTATTCGGCTCGAGTCTCATATAACCCGACTAAAAATTGGAGTTTGCAAGCCTCTTACGGCTTCCGACATGACGCCGAAGAGCTGGTTCGCGAAGAACAAAGACGAACGACAGCCTCCGCGATCTACGTGCAACCTCGAAAAGACGGCGGGTACTGGGCGAACACCTTCGTCTGGGGACGAAATAGCGCAATGGGGAAAAGCACGGACTCGTTCCTTTTGGAGTCGAGCCTGAATCTGGCGCAACGCAATACCGTATTCACGCGAATTGAGACCGTGGCGAAATCCGCCGAGGAGTTAAATCTGGGAAACGCTCGGGTTTTTGATTTGACGCAGTACACGCTCGGCTATGTCTACGACCTGACTCCCAACAGAGCGATGAATACCGGAGTGGGAGCTTCCGTCACATACAGTCAAATTCCCGACGCGCTGAAGCCGGAGTACGGGAGCTCGCCTATCTCATTCTTCCTCTTTCTGAGGATCAGACCTTCGCATCACTAAAGATGCTGGATGTTGCAGGGTGTTGAAAACACCCGGCAGAAGAATGGGACTCTACGGACGAGGGAGCGCCGAAGGAGCATTTGCCTTCTGAAAGGCGCTTGTTTTTTCTTGCCAGCCGCTCTCAGTACCCGGCACGGACGCAAGCACGCAATTTAGCCGGAAAACTCATTTTCCAGCTAGCAAGCATCACTAGGCATGCCAGAGTTGGAGAGCGTTTATGAGCGTTGAAAAATGCGATTTGAGGATAATGGGAATGCACTGCGCCGCTTGCGTCGGAAGGGTGGAAGCGGCATTGCAGCGCGTACCCGGAGTTTCAAAGGCGAACGTGAACCTGCTAGCTGAAAGAGGCGCAGTCACCTTCGATCCGAATGTGACGAAGTTGGAATCGCTGGTCGAGGCGCTAGATATCGCCGGCTACGACGCTTCGATCATGCCCCCTTCCGACACAGGCGCGTTGACAGAGAAAGTCCTGGCGGAGCGCGACCGTCAACGAAAGAAAGAAGATGACGAAGTCAAACTTCGGTTCATCGTGGCTCTTTGCCTGAGCGTTCCGGTTCTTTTCATGGGAATGGGGCCGCATGTCGGAATGATTCCCATGCATTTGATGCACGCATGGTGGTGGAATCCGCTTCAGTTCGTGTTGACTACTCCCGTGCTATTCTGGTGCGGGGCGGAGTTCTTTCGAGGAGCGTATGCCGCTCTCCGTGCAAAAACTTCGGACATGAATACGCTTATCTCTCTGGGAACGCTCTCAGCATACCTCTACTCCTCGGTTGTCACTTTCGCGCCTTCGCTCGTAAAGCGGCAAGCGATGGGTGAAGGGGTGTACTTCGAGACAGCCGCGGTCATCATCGCGCTCATTCTGATGGGAAGAATGTTTGAAACGCAGTCCAAAAGACGTACTGGAACAGCGATTGAGAAACTGATCGTGATTCAGCCTGCAACCGCGCGACTTTTCCGAGAATTGATCGGAGAGGAACAGGAAATTCCGGTTGGGGAAGTAAGAATCGGCGACAGTCTGCTGGTCAAGCCCGGCGAAAAAGTTCCGGTCGACGGAGTGATTCTCTCTGGAAACTCCTGGTTGGACGAAAGTATGTTGACCGGCGAAAGTCTCCCGGTTGAGAAGAA
>JAYVOT010000372.1:0-1942 GCA_043757795.1 Chthonomonadaceae bacterium
GGTTGGCGAACTCGGGGCGTGGGACCCCTGCCCCAATCAAATATTTCACCGGGATCATGAGATTGTCCGGAATTTTGCAAGAGGTAGCATTGCAAATCTGATATCGAAGTTTAATGGATTCAGTTGCCGGCCCGCTCATGCCGGATTTGAGCAAAACCGGAATGCCGAATGCAACTCCTTTGCCGTAATACTCCACTTTTGTTGCGAAATTAGTGTCGTATTTCACGTCGGGAGTAGGCTCAACCGGTTTGCCGTCAGATACCAAAAAGCCGCCTGTTGCAAGTGACATCTCGGTAGTAATGGGCCCGTCTTTGATAGGTTTTAACGAGTAGAGGTGCCAGGGTTCATCGATCTGCGCTGTCAGAACGACCATGCCGTGTTCACCGGGGCGAATATCGGCAGGAATCATTTTCGCTTCCCACTTCACGTATTGCGGATCCGCCCCTGCGAAACCGGTCAACAGACACAAAAACATGGTTATGAGCGCAAATCGAATTCGATTCATCTTGTCCTAACCCTTCTTTTTTGCAGTTGCAACTGACACGCTTGCTTTGAAGGCAGTGGAAGTCGGGGGATAACAGACCTTGTCGTTGCAACCCTGATAGCTCAGCGTCAACGGAAGCGCGTACTTGCCGGGTTTGACTGAGGAATCCGGAGTAACTTCCAACTTCAAATCGACTTTCCCTTCAAATACCGGAAGTTTTTCGCCGCCGGTCATCGCCTCGGTAGGCTTCGGATAAGTCGCCTTTCCCGCCTTGAAGCCTTTCAAAGCTCCAAGTTTGAGTTCCGTCGGAATATAGTTCTCTTTGGGCGGGTTGCTCTGAACGTGGAATGGCTTATCAATCATAAGGGTAACTGTGATTGTAAAAGGTTTTCCAGGAGTTATATGCGCGGGAACGGCGACTTTCGTCTTCAGGAACTTCGGCGGGGCGAACTGCGCCTTCGCTTCAGTCAAGGCTCCAAGTAGCGAGGCAGTGAATACTAATCCTGCAATGAGCGTTCTAGCGATTTCGTTGCGTGTCAATTGAGTCTCCCAATATGAAGTCTTGTTGGAAAATATTTATAGCGTTAGTCCGAAAATTCAAACGGAAATTCTCCAGAGATAGTTCCGCTTCGGCAATTGAAAGAAACGACTTAGCTCAAAGTTAAAGTCCAATTCTTGCTCTGCGCTTAAAAATAATCAATAGCGGCGGTTTCAAATTAATGCGGAATCAGCTTCACTCTCATTTTCGGCATGGGATTTCAACCACTCTTCCACGTCGTTCAGTTGAAAAAAGTCGATCAGTGAGTCGTGGAGATCTTCCAGGGGTTGCAACGACAGTCGGCGAATCCGGCCCTCTAAATTTTCAGGAATATCTCCAAATCGACGTCCTATGAGTCGCAGGGTCAATCTCTGCGCTTCCGTTATGGAGCCTCTTTCCATTCCCTTTTCCATTCCCTTTTCTTCCCAGGGATTCGTTAGTAGCATCGCTTTCTCCTTGAGCGCCGGATCAAACTCGGAGGTCGCTCTGTCGAAAAGGACTGACTCTGCAGGCGTCAATCGGATATAAGTGTGAATGATTCCTGCGATCAGACTGCTCTCTTCGGGGCTGAGTTCTAAAGACAGCATCATCTTCATGCAAGCAGCTTTCGCAATCGCTTTGTCTTTGGGATCAATTTTCATTTTTGCCATCAATGCGCTTGCTATCGGATTCTGCGAATCGACAAAATCTTTCCAGTCCAAACGATTCAACTGAATGACTTCATAATTGAAAATCAAAACGCTTTTGTTGGGAAAATCGAAACGGATGGTGTCAGGTTCAGGACGATACGGTTCGTCGTACGAGTACAACACTATCGGGTAGACAAGCAACCCATGATCTTTATATAGCAAGGCAAGGTACAAGAGCAAGCGTGCAGGAAAATTCGCTTGAGAATACGACATAGGTTCGACAAGGATGAT
>JAYVOT010000373.1:0-7072 GCA_043757795.1 Chthonomonadaceae bacterium
ACTTCTGCAGTTCGAGACCTTCAAAAAGTTTGCGACGATTATCTGGATCCATTGAACTTAGTAGTTGCAATTCTCTTTGAGTAAATCCACTTTTTTCCAGAAATTTTGCTTCTTCAAGATTGTGCATTCCTAGCTTGATTGCAAGCTCTTTGGCTTGCGTAATCGAAGAGATATTATATCCTTCGGGTAGCGTTTCAAAAAGCATATTACTAGGTTTATGAAGATTTCCGTCTTTGTCGTATATCCATGCGCTATCATCGCACGCTTGCCCAAATTTTGAATTTACTGTTTCCTTCGTTGAATTTGCGTAGGTATCCCTTCCGCACTTTTCCACATCGCCACGTATCAAGTCTGTGTGAGAAAGCAAAATCTGCCACAGAATTATCGACCGTTGCTGATTCATGTTTGCTAACGCAAACTGAAGACCATCTATGTCCGCATCGGGATCGAATTTATTCAAGCCTCGTGAATGCGCGCCAGGTCTTGATGAAATCGTGACAATTTCGCCGTTTGGCTCCTTTGCTTTAACTCGAATGCTCTTGTTTGGATCAAAATCATTCGCATCAAGTAAAGCAGGTTCCTTGATGAAAATGAGAATCTGTTTCAAGTGAGCGGATGAGACTAACTCCTCATGGATAAACCAGCTATTTGGATTGCCATCAAACCACGCTTGGGTAATTTGAGTACGTCTATATGCGTCCCTCGGCGACTTGAAGCAGGTAGAACTATCAACAGCATTTTTGACTTTCAAAAAGGCCGCTTTTATCAACCCGTCTCTTAATAGACTACGTTTTTCGTTGCCGCATTTAGCAACAGCATTGCAAAGAAGCGCTATGTCCGCCGAATATTCCGAAGTATCAACTTGCAAGTTTTCAAGTTGATACTTCGTTAATACTGACTTGATAACGATATCGACGATGTCCGGCTCCTTTAGTCCAAGCGCCTGAAGGAATGTAAGAACGCCATCGCTTTCAGCTATGCTCTGTTTTACTGTAGGAAAGTTTTCAATGCTAACTCCGTGTAAATAGACCTTTGCTTTTTCGCTTTTATCATATAATCCATCAAATGGAGCTATATGTTTGCGCGTGCAGTACGCTTTTTCTAATCTTATAAAAGGCTTGTTTCGAAGTAATCCTACTGATGAAGGACTCAAATTCCATACCGCAGGATTTGTCATCAAGAATCGATAGAATTCAACTACCCATCCGTCGGACTGATTCTCCATAAACTCATGGTCAATTTTTCTAGCTAATTCAGCTACATCCAGTTCTTTCACACTCAGAGATTGTTTGAGAAAATCGTTTGCGTCTCCACGGCTATTGAAACGATCTGACAACCAACAGATTGGAGTATTAGATTTCGATTGATCAAAATATTTCAAGTGCGTTGAGTTCAGTAAAGTTCGCAACGGTTTCGATTGCGATAACTTCGCATGTGAAGCGGTAATGTGAGCTACAGGGCTACCTTCCGCTGTCGCAAGGAGCGGTTCAAACCGACAAGCCTCTCGAAAAGCTTCAAATACAGGTTGGAACATCGAACCTGCAAAATCTTTTTCTCTGAGAGGAAACACTTCAAAGTCTTCCGGTTTCATAAAACCGAGGTCCCGTAACTTAGGCAGAGTATCTTTCAGCAGTAGCGCGCACTCATAAATTAGTATTTTATTTGTAGGATCACCTTCCCTGATGTTCGAACGGCTGTCATTCAACAAGAAAGGTGCATGAAGTCGAAATTTAAGTCCTGTTTTTTCTCGTGTAGGAAAGAAGACATAGGCTGTTTCTTGACCCACCTCCGGTATCAGACGAGGCAATCGAGTTTCAGACATTCCCACTCTTTCAGCTTGAAATGCAAGTGAGACGTTAAGCTTACGATCCGACTCTATACCGCTTACACCTCGATTGAAAACGCAGTATTTTATGTCTGGTTTTTTACTACTCTCGCCATTTGCAGTGTTAGACTCTGAAAGTAGAGAGTATCCTTGCCCTAAATAACGGCGACAATGCAATTCCCCGCTTTCTTCGAGGCTCTCCCATTTCAATGTTTTTAGGTGATTGAGAAATAACATCGTGTCCGGTTTTAGCGTTTTTAGCTTTGCAAGTATTTCACCGAAAAGTTTTTCTCGCAATGATTCACGATATGGAAACCAGAAGAGGGTTTCCTTGTTGTCCTGGGAAACTGGCGATTTTTTAATACGAACTGGTATGAATAACTTTTCTATGGCAAAATCGAACGCCTTACCTTCAATAGAAGTGTAGATGTGCGGCATATCCGTGATCTCGAACACCGACTTGAAGCCGACGCCAAATCGACCTATTTTGTTGCCAAGTTGGGGCTTTCCGCTATTTCCCCACCCAGTGATACTGGTAACGTCCTCCTGTCGGAATGAAGAGCCATTGTGACCAAACCAAATTCCATCTAATTTCAATGCGAAACGAGCTTCATTCGCTCCCTGGTCTTCTGCATTCTGAAGCAGTTCGTAAATGAAGTGCGCTGAATCTGCATACTTGTCGACAATAGATTGACGGACGCCGCCAGTAAATTCATTCTCTTCTGCGCTTTCAACATATCTGCGTCGTTTTTCGCTTAGTACTGTAAACCAATCTCTCATTTCGATTCCTCCACGGTCATGATCCCAAATGCCAGTCTATCAGCAAGGATATCGGCACGTGAAACAGCTAATTCAATCTCATCCAGTCGTCTTTTAGCGTCCGCTTCTGCAGATGCTATTTGAGATTCTCGCATTCTGAAAATCTTGTCGTCCCCGGCGCTTTTCTGCTGGTCTCGAAGCAGGGCGATCCTGGAATGATGACTTTTCTGCAAACTAGTTCGTTGGAAGTCCGCCCTCCGCGCGGTGTGTAATTGGTGCGAAGCTTTTGCCTCAAGCCAGATACTGTAGTGTCGCGCCTCTAAATCTTCAAAGATAGAAAAGTCTGGCAACTCAATGTCAACAGCCTCGCCTGCTTCAAGGAGGGAAAGAAACTCTGCCGACAAATCGGGGTTCAATAAAACAGCTTGCAGTTCAGTGTCGTCTTTCAACCCCTGCTTGCGCCATTGGTAGATCGCAAAAGGGTAAACTCCTGGTTTCGCCTTCGACGATTCGACAACAAAGCTAGTGCAAAAACTCCCTTCCGACTCACAGGATTTTGCAGCTTGCAAAGAAAGAGGATGAGTCGGATTAATGAATGCCGCCTTGCGGTTTTCTGAAGCGCAATTTTGATCGAATGTCATTTGCAGAAACTGTTCCGCTCCTTTTACCCACTTTTCCCAATCACGATAAACAGGACTGGCAACTCGAGGCAACGATTTGAAATCGGACAACAGCTTCTCACGAGATTCTTGATTGAGGCGCAAAGTTTTCAGTTTATTTTCGCCTGACCATTGACATTCAACACCGCAAGTTTTATGAAGATAATGTTCTATTAGATTTTGAAGCGAACTTGGACTGAGCCATATGCTTGATGCGTCTTTGACTTCAGCTACGATCTGACCCTCCGGCAACGTTACACCGAAAAGTTCGACTTGTTCTTTTTCAAGTCGCTCCTGTTCTTGCATATTGCGGATCTGATTATCAGCCAATTGTTGCAACTGGTACACGCGCTCCGCTGGAGTCAACTCTATATTTTCCGCCACGGAACGTAGACTGGCAGTGATATCCCCAAGTATCTCCTCACAACCGCCTATGGACTGTTCGAAAACTCCAATCCTCAGTAGGCAACGATCGTATATTTCGAAGTCTACTGTGCCCGGAGTGACGAGATTATAAATAGACACAGTGGGGCTGAGTTGTCCGTACCGGTCAATTCGACCTATACGTTGCTCGATTCGCATAGGATTCCATGGTAAATCATAATTTACGAGACAATCGCAAAATTGGAAGTCAAGTCCTTCGCAACCAACCTCCGAGGAGAGCAACACATCGATTGCCTCTTTATCATTCTTGTCTAGGCTAAATCTTCTGCGAAGCTCTCTGCGTTCGTCATCGGGGACTTTGCCTTGTATCATTCCTACGCGAATGCCACTTGCCTTGAGGTGTTTTGACAGATAGTTCAAAGAGTGAAGAAAACTACTGAAGAGCAATATCTTGTTATTGGGCAGTAACTCTTTTTCTTTAATAATCCTTTGAAGCTCATCTAGTTTTGGATCGTTGGGACTGATACTGCCTGCAAGTGAAATTACTTCTTCAATATCTTCCTGCAAACAAGACATGTCTGATTGTTCCCACCCCTCAGCTTCTTCCTCAAACACTTCATTGTCAACATTTGACCATTTGCGTGAAAGAATTTCTTTGATGCAGGGAGCAATGCCAAAGATGCAACTTGACGCTTGTCGGCGAATCATGGACATGAAAAATTTTATGAATTGAAGACCATGAGACCTGGCAAAAATTTTCTCTTGTACAGCCAGCAAAGCATCATGAAGGCTTTGTTGTTCTGCGGTGAAGGCTATTTCTCTCGTAAAAGCCTTTCGAATGGTGAAAGCTCCTATGTCGCGACGCCGGGTGCGATTTATCAAGTTTGAGAAAGAGTTCAAGTTCTCAGCCTCACGGATGAATGCCAGACGATCATGATTTGCCATAGTGTGGGTGCGGGCTAGTGTGAACAGGTGTTGGAAATCGGGATTTGGCTCGAGCATACTCTTCCCCCACTCTGTGTCGCCTGCTTTTGTCAACTCATTGCAAGCTTCATCCTGCCAATTCTCCTTCGCGGCTCTGGAAAGCTTGACTGCTTCGTTAATGGAAGTATTGGGTTCAGACATGAATTTGAAACTAGGTTGATCGATGACAACATCCGGTCGAAGCATGTTGAGCAGGACATAAAGGTCATTGCTTCCGAGTTGAATTGGGGTCGCTGTCAAGAAAATGGCAGCCTCTGAATTGTCAACAAAATATCTGACGCCTTTGTGTAAATGGGTCTGACTGTTTCGAAGGTGATGCGCTTCATCGACAATGACGAGATCGAAACGAGGGGGGGAATCCAGGTGGAGCAAAGAATTAGTTTTACCTTTTCGAACTCCCTCTTTCCCATGCAATAAAGCTTCGTCGAAAAGTGAAAATGGGATGATGCAACGAGAATATTTATCTGGCCATTCTCCATTTCTGTCAGTTTCGGCAATGCAATGACGCAAAGTTTTTCCGTCCAAATGAGAAAACTCTTCATCGAATCGACGCATTTCGGTTTGCCATTTTTTTTCGGCAACAAGCGGTCTAGGACAAATGATGATAACTGAACGGACTTCTCTTCGCGCCTGCAATTCACGCAGGATTAAGCCGGCTTCTATGGTCTTGCCTACTCCTACCTCATCTGCAATGAGTAGACGTGGGCGATCAGACCTGATAAATTTCATGACTGGTCGAAATTGATACGGGACGAAATTCACGCGGGCGCTTGAGAGAGAGTACAGCTTTGAGAGCGAGGGGTGAAGGAGCATTTTTGCCGTAAGGTTTGCTTGAAACTCCATCAATGGCAACTGCATGATTTCGGGAGTCTCGTCGGGCATTAGTTCGAGCTGGCTAGCGTAAAAGGTGGTTCGTTTGTTATCGCAAAAAACTTCACACCGACATTCAGGTATTCCAGCAATTATTTTTACAACTGCGCCCTTCAAGTTTGGGTTCGCGCGTTGGACTACCATATCGCCAATTTTGAAGTGCGTTCTACTGTTGTCAAGCATTGGGAGACCTCGAAGCCATAATCGATGTTGGATTTGCCAAAAAAATATACTATATCATTGTGGTAATATCGAGAACCATCCATACCTAGTATTTTGTAAGTGATTTATTCTTCTAGAAACTCAAAATTGCTCATGCATATCCTTTCAACTTAGGTCGAAAACAGCTTCCATCGTCCCTCAGTCACGACTTCGACCACTGCACGTCACTTTGATGGCGGTCTGCTTGGTCCTCTGTCAATCAATAAGCAGTTGGTTAAAGCGGACTTTCTCGCGGTATGATAATTCTATCATATGAAACGAGGAAACCCAATGACACAACGCAAGACCTACACAGAAGAGTTCAAACGAGAAGCCATCAAGCTAGCCAAAGAACGAGGCAATATCAGCGCAGCGGCAAGAGACCTCGGACTCAGCGCCAATACTCTTCAGAATTGGAAGAAACAACTTGAGGTTTCTCCACACAACCCTTTCCCAGGAAACGGAAACCCAAGAAACCCGCAAACCGCTCTTCTAGAAAGAGAAGATTGAAACGTCACGTGACGATTCAGGAGGCGAATATGCCTCAAGTTCGTAAATACGAGAGCCGGTCCCAACAACAAGCGGCTAATCGTCAGCGAAGAGTACTTTCGGAACAGGTGGCTCTTCCTAAGAAGAATTCGCCTGCGCTCCCTGCGATCCCATCGATGCCAGGTCACGCTCGTTGGAAAGCAATGCTTCTTCTGGCTCATGAGCTTCTTTCCGGAGCGGATGGTGACATGCAAGACTATCGTGACGACCGAACTGAGCAATGGCAGGAGAGCGTAAGAGCGCTGGAAATGCTCGAAAAAGTTGAGCGTCTGAATGAGATCGCAGACAAGTTGCAGTCATACGAATAACCTCTTAGTCCGTATGGAAATACTGACGAAGAGCAACCAAAAAATTAGATCGTGAAAAAAGTTTACTCTTAAACCAAATGTCTATAAATATGGGGGAGGATCAGTGTGAGTCATGCCGAAAAAACAGATTCTCGACTTCCTGTGGTAGACTCTTCAAAGTACGACGGAGCCGAACTCTCTTCAGGCGACTGATTAGGATATTGCCACGAAGGAGCATGATTGATGAACGACACGCATCCGGAAGCGGCAAGGATCATGTATGAAGGCATGCGCAAGATGTCAGCATCCGACAAATTTCACATGATTTGGAAATTGAGGGAGATGATTGACAGCGCAGTCTATCAAGACTTGCAAGTACGCTATCCTGAGTTAGCCGATCGCGAAATCCGACTGATGATCGCCGCGCGCCACATCTCACCGGAACTGATGAAAAAAGCCTTCGACTGGCCCCCTGAACCAACAAGTGAAGACCATGCATGAGCCTATCACCCCTTTCCACACTTCGAAGAGTCATTGCTGCATTGGATTCCTTG
>JAYVOT010000374.1:0-1940 GCA_043757795.1 Chthonomonadaceae bacterium
AGACCGGGAATTTAGGGGCTGTGAAAGTATTCGATAGAAAATCTGTTCCGAAAAACTCACCCTTCCAGGATGCCCGGAGAACCGCCTCTGGACACAAAACAATCAATATGACCTGACAAAAATGATCGAACCGACGTTTTTAGGAATACTTTCACAGCCCCTTTAGTCATGGGATTCAAAAGCGCAAACATGCCAGGGATATTCAGCTCTCAAAAAAATCATTTTGTCGTCAGGTCTGCGTAACATCAGTTATCTGACCAATCCGAGTTCAGTGGATGATTCGTTTTATCCGGGTTCAAACGATGCGAGTTCAAACTAAAAAACCCCGCCTTCAGGAGGCGGGGCAGCGGAGTCAAGAGAAAACAAGCTATGCGATGATATCGTGGGCGACATCGCCGAAGACGTCCGTCAAGCGATAGTCGCGTCCCCCATAGCGGTAAGTCAGTTTCTTGTGTTCGATGCCGAGCAGGTGAAGCATCGTTGCGTGCAGATCGTGGATATGCATCTTGTTTTCAGTCGCATAGTAGCCATAGTCGTCTGTTGCGCCGTAAGTCGTGCCCGCCTTGACTCCCCCGCCCGCCATCCACATAGAAAAGCCGTGCGGATTGTGGTCGCGCCCGTCGCCGCCCTGAGCGGTCGGGGTTCGTCCGAACTCGCCGCCCCACAAAACAAGCGTGTCCTTTAGCAGGCCGTGCGCTTTTAAATCTTGCAAAAGCCCTGCGATCGGCAAGTCTACTTCTTTCGCGTTGCTGCTGTGTCCGTTCTTCAAATCCCCGTGCTGATCCCACTTATAGGAGTGCGTGACCTGAACGAAACGAACGCCCCTCTCGGAAAATCTTCGTGCAAGCAGGCACTGACGCCCGAAGTTGTCCGTTTTTTCCTGGCCGATCCCATAAAGATCGAGCGTCGCTTTGCTCTCTTTTGAGATATCCATTATGTCCGGGGCAACGCTCTGCATTCGATAAGCAAGCTCAAACGACTCGATGCGACCCTCTAGTTGGGGATCATGCCCGAAGTGCCGCAACTGCTCCTCGTTCATTCCCTTCAACATATCAAGCTCCATGCGTTGAAGTTCATTCGAAGAATCCTGGTTGCTTATGTAGCTGATTTTAGCGTTTTTCGCAGGGATGCTTGCATTTCCGATCGGAGTGCCCTGATAGGGGGCAGGCAAGAAAGCGCTCGACCAGTTTTGTACGCCGCCATGCCCCAGAGTCGGGCAGATCGTGACGAATCCGGGCAAGTTCTGATTTTCAGAGCCGAGTCCGTAAGTGATCCACGAACCCATGCTTGGGCGAACGAAAGTGTCTGAGCCGGTGTGCAAAGCAAGTAGCGCGCCGCCGTGCGCCGGGTTGCTGCCATAGAGCGAACGTAGGACGCAAAGGTCATCCGCCATCGCCCCGACGTGCGGAAAGAGGTCGCTGACTTCTATGCCGGACTGTCCGTACTTTTTGAATTCCCAGGGCGAGCGGAGCAAGTTCCCAGTTTGCGCAAACTGAATTCGCGGTTTCGCGATCGGGCAGGGCTTACCGCTGTCTCGCGTGAGTAGAGGTTTTGGGTCAAAAGTATCTACTTGGGAGGGCCCGCCGTGCATGAAAAGAAAAATGACTCGTTTCGCTTTAGCGGGAAACATGGGCGCTTTCACCGAAAGAGGCGTGACGATTTTCCTTGCGACAGCGTCCGCTTTCGCCTCATCCGAAAGGAGTCCGGCGAGCGCCATCATTCCGAATCCGCCGCTGCTGACCTGCAACATCTCTCTTCTTGTCATTGGTTTGATGCTATGTCTAGTCATAATTAAATCGCTTTCTAAGTGAACGCTCCCGACTTTCGGCAGGGAGAACAATGGTTCCTTTGCAGTCATTACCGACTGTTTTGCCATACAAAACTCACGAAAGGAACGCTCTTCCCCCAAAAGTGGGGGCGGCGCGGAGCGTCGGGGGTTG
>JAYVOT010000375.1:0-1940 GCA_043757795.1 Chthonomonadaceae bacterium
CGGAGTCAAGGATTCAGGAGTGCAAAGTTGGGTAGAAAATGGGGCGAGTCTGGATTGGCTCGGTTCTTATGAGCAAAAGAAGAACGCTGACGCCAACGCCGCAAAATACAAGCCTCGTTTGCTGTACTATCCTGCGGAAGCTCCCGGTCCAGCGCAACCCGGCTTCATCCCCGGTTCCTCGACTCTCTGGCTAAACGGCTACTATCCCGGCATCGTGATCGATATGTGGCCGACAGTCATGGGCTACAAAATGTTGGTGAATGAGCGTTGGGTCACCGTACTCACCTCTTTGAAGGGCAAGCGGGAGTTTCATCTTCGGGCTGTGAACGCAAGGTCGCTCCGGGCAAGTACTGCAGACGGCTCACCGGTGAATGTAAAGGTCATTAATCCTGCGAACGCAACGATTACCCTGGACTCTTCGCCGACGATATTGGATTTCGCGGGGCAGGATGTCACTGTCACGCTTCAGGAGCCTGCTTCGGACATAATCGAGCAACTGGAGAGACTCTCGATTGTGGCGGAGCGACAAAAACTGCCCACTTTGCAGACAGTCAAAGGCTTGATGGCGGGAATAGCTCGACAGTATGCCAAGAAGGATTTCGATAATGCCTACGCGCTAGGGCGGAGCGAACTGGAAAAATTGACCGACACGCTCCAACCTTATATCTGGATAGAAGGCGAAAGCGCTCCCAGGGAGAGAAGCTTTTTTGATGAGAGAGTTGAGAACCCTGATGCGAGCGGTTATGGCTACTTGAATCTCAATAATTCCACCGATCTCCCGATCAAGTACCGAAAAACGGGTTACGGAGTGTCCTATGTTTTTGATGTTCCGAAAGAGGGAGTCTACAATGTCTGGGTAGCGGGAAGTTTGCCCGGACCTGCTACTTCCGAACTATTTTGGAGGCTAGATTCAACGGACGATCACACTGTTGCAGAGCCTACGGCGCACGGGCCAAAGTGGTTCGGGGATCGATTCGGTTGGATGCTTCTGGGGTCTGTGAGAATGAATAAGGATCGACCGCACACGCTCTCGCTCCTTGTGCCTGCAAGGGCTTCGTCGCCGGCATTGTACAGCTTCGCTGTGGACGCGCTGATGATTACTCCCGGAACCTTTCGCCCGAATGGAACGCTCAAACCTGTGCCGTTCGAAACTTCCGTTCCGAAGCTAAAATAGCAAAGGCGAGTACCGCGCCCCGCCTCAATCCGTGAGGTCCGAGTAGCCATCAACCGCTGTGCGCCTCCCGCGATATCCGAGAAGGCAACGATCTCTCCGTTATTTTTTAGGAGTTCTGATCGTTCCCGTCCTTTTTTTAGCAGGAGGCGATTTAGCGATCCTTTCTCGTCTTTGCGCCGCAGGTCTTTTGGGACTGACTGTTTTCTTGCGAACAATACGTCGTCTTGCCCAGATAGGATCGTTCTCCAATTTCTCCTCGATTGCGGAGCGACCATGATCCGAACGCGCCCAAACGATGAATATGCTCGTGAAGATTACGACAAGAGTCCAAACAGCCGTTCCAAATCCCATCCCAAAACCCCAATCATTGTACGCCGAATTTTCAACTACTGAATTCATGTTACGCAACCAACAAATCCGTGCGTTGAAAACACCCGGCAAATGAGTGGGCGTTCTCCGGAATTAAGAAACTCGAAGGCGTCTTTGTTCACTGCATCCTTGCAAATCGTCACGACGGGCAGAGCTTTTTCGCTATAGCGCCTTCGGCGGGAAGCCCTTAGACCGATGAGATGTATTGCATCGTTGCGAATCGTCACATCGGGCAGAGCCGCTTTGCAAATGCGCCATCGGCGGAAGTGTTTTTTAGACATAGCTATGCGGGACCTTCAAACTTGACGCTAATAGATTGGTTTTAGAGACCCCGGAATCTCGCGTCCGAAGGACGCCCATTTTTGTACCCGGTGTTTTCATTTCAACATCCGGACAT
>JAYVOT010000376.1:0-7060 GCA_043757795.1 Chthonomonadaceae bacterium
CGAGACCGGGGTTTCAACCCTGGGATTCATCCCAACCAGCATTCGGATGAACCGGCATCCTGTGCGAAGCACAGACGGCGAAGCGCCACCGAGACCGGGGTTTCAACCCTGGGATTCCATCAACCAGCACTCGGATGAACCGGCATCCTGTGCGAAGCACAGACGGCGAAGCGCCACCGAAACCAGGGCTTCAACCCTGGGATTCCATCCAACCAGCATTCGGATGAACCGGCATCCTGTGCGAAGCGCACGATCCGGATTGGCGAAATACCGCCGATTCCAGAGGTCTCGTTCCTGGGAATCAATAAATAAGGAGGTACCTATTTGACACTGCCCGAAGAGATACGCGCCAAACTCGAATCCGGAGTCCTGAGAGACAATCTTGCGCCGCTTTTCTATGAGACGCTCGGTTGGGGGGCGTCCCGACGAGCGATTCTCACGCTTCCCGGCGATGAGGCGACATTCAAACTCACTCCGCTTGCCGAACTGGGAGGGATGCAGGTCTTCCACCTGGAGATGCCGGAAGGGGCGAAACTGCCGGACGCGACCGACCGGCGGACAGTGCATAAATTCGTCTCGCAAACGGCACAGGAACACTTGATTGTCTACACGACCGCCGATGGGAAGCAGGCTCAATTCGTCTCCGCGCAAACTTTGGCGGGCGGAAAAACGGAACTCAGAACACTCCCATTCAACAAAGGATTGCCGGGGCGCACTACATTTGAACGTCTTGCGAAACTCAATTTTTCTTCCTCCGAATTGGATAGCGATGGCAACGCGCAGATTTCGCAAGTAAAAGACAAAGTGGATAGCGCCTTCGATGTCCGGGCGGTGACGGATGATTTCTTCAAAGACTACAAAGACGCCTATGAGAAAGTCGTCCTATTGTTGGAGGGAGTGAAAGGCGACAAACGACTCTACGTCCAACGCCTGATGAACCGTCTCATGTTCCTGCAGTTCCTGGCACGCAAAGGCTGGATGAAATTCAACGGATCGACGGACTATCTCGTGGCTCTGTGGAACGGACGGGATCGAACTCAATCCTTCTGGGCGGCGCACGTTATCCCTCTGTTTTTCACTGGACTAAATAACCCGCAAGCTTTCGATCTCAGCAAAAACAACCCGGCGATGTTCGCGCGAATCGGGAAAGTCCCCTATCTCAACGGCGGGCTTTTCGAGCAGGCGAAGTTCGATGCGGAACGCGATATCCCCGCCGACAATGCCGGAGAGACAGTTCCGGACGAGGCGTTCGACCTCATAATTAATGGTCTCTTCTCGAAGTACAACTTCACGATCCACGAATCGACGCCGCTCAATATCGAGGTGGCGGTCGATCCTGAAATGCTTGGAAACGTCTTCGAGAAGCTCATGATCGCGCGTAAATCGAACGCCGCTTTCTACACTCCGAGAACCATCGTCACCTTCATGTGCCGGGAGGCTCTCAAAGGCTTTCTGGGGAAAACCGTCGCGGACGCGCCCGAAACCTTTATCTCCGAGCATAATATCGCGCTTCTTGTCGATGGAGGGGACGATAAAGCCGTCTCGCTTGCGGAGGCGAAGCGCCTGCTTGCAAGAATCACCCTGCTGAAAGTCGTCGATCCCGCCTGCGGATCGGGAGCCTACCTGCTTGGGATGATGCAGGAGCTTTTCGCCCTCATCAAAATGCTGGACACTCGCGCCGAGAATATGCAGGCGCGCGACGACTATCAGCGCAAACTCTCCATCATCCAAAACAGCCTGTACGGCGTCGATATCGACCACTTCGCCATCAACGTCTCCATGTTGCGTCTCTGGCTCTCGCTCATCGTAGACTACCGGGACGAGCCGAACGCAACGCTGCCGCCCCTGCCGAATCTCGACTTCAAAATCGAATGCGGCGACAGTCTGCTTGCTCCCGATCCGCATACGATCAACGGCATTTTTCGAGACAAACTAATCGAGGAAGCCGACACGTTGAATGTGAAGAAGGCAGAGTTCCTCTCTGCGACGGGCGGGAGAAAAGACGATTTAAGACAGGAAATTCGTGATGCGCAAAACCAACTTACCCGAACTCTGCAGGAGAACGGCGGCATAGTTCCGCGCGATCTTTTCGAGTGGCGCGTAAAGTTCGCTGAGGTTTTCAAACCGGTCGTCGCAAACAGCACGATCGGGGGCGCGATGAACTTCGGGCAGGAGTTGGCGGAAGCGGACGTTCCCGGCGGCTTTCACATCGTCATCGCAAATCCTCCCTACGGAGTAAAAGTCGACGATGCGGTTCGCAAAGCCTATTTTCCTAACGATCCTCAGAGCAAGGACACCTACGGGCTGTTCATGGCGAGGGCGGTTCAGTTGCTTTGCGAGGGCGGACAGTTCTCCTACATCGTTTCAGATACGTGGCGCACCATCAAAAGCCACAAGCCTTTGAGAGCCTTCCTGCTTCGCGAGACCGAGGTGCGGCACGTCATCGATCTGCCGGATTGGGTGTTCGACGCCACAGTGAACACGGGAATCGTCACGCTCACGAAAAAGAAGCCCTCATCAGATCACGAACTGATCGCGGGAGACCTGCGCGGACTGGATCGAAACGACTGGTCCGGGTTGGAGAGCAACCTGAACATCATGGCGGCAAGGGGCGTGCAGGTGCAGACTCCGCTCTACGCCCGTTATGCCTACCTTCAAAGCCTGATCTCCACCTACGAAAACCTATCTTTCTTCATCGCCTCCCCGAAACTCTACGGCATGATGAGCGAATTGTGTTTCACACGTTTGGGAGATGTCGGAAGGGCGCCACATGGAATCTCGACAGGCGATAATAAAAAATACATACGAGTTGAAGCTGGCGTTCAAGGATCATTGCCGCAGATCGAGGATTGGATGAGAATGCCTGTTGAAGAGATGTCAAAATTGACTGAAAGGGAGAAGACCGAGGGGGTAGACAAAGATTGGATTCAAAAAAGTGGATGTTTTGTTCCTATTGAAAAAGGCGGTGAATCTGATGCAGGAGAGGGTTGGCTTCCAAATTATTTTGCTCCAACACAATATTTGATCAACTGGGCACATGGCGCGATCAAAGACATGAGAAGTAATAAAGGAGTCGCTTGGAAAAATGAAAAATACTTTTTTAGAGCTGGTTTGACATTTTCCATTTCAGGTATCTATGCACCTACTTTTAGGCTCAATAGTAGTGGAGTATTTGAAGCAAAGGGATCAGGAGTATTTTGCATATTCTACCGAGAGAAGTTTTACTCGGGCTTCTTTGTAGCTCCTATGCGAGATATCTTTTCAAAGGCTTCATTAAACACTCAGTCGATACTAGTGGAGATGACATAGAACAATTTCGATTTCCAATTCCTAATCAAGAGTCCCAAGCGAAAATAATGATTCTCGTCAACTCTATTATCGAAAAGCAGAAAATTCAGCCGCGCTATCCCTATCATCTGCACGAGCAGAAAGAGATCGACAAAATCGTCGGGGAGTTGTACGGACTGGACGAGAACGACCTCCGCGAAGTCGCTTTCTGGCATTGCCGTCGCTATCCCAAGCTCTCGAAGGCGCAGGAGCTGTGGCAGGAAGTTCACGATCAGTACGCCGACTACCTGGATCGCGCCGCGTTTCTCCTTGCAAAGCCGCCGGGATACTGGCGCTCGCACCCCGTCTACGAGCGAATTTCCGAGGGCGAGGGGCAAAAGCTCGACTTCAAGCGCTTTTTGGGGGTCGACATCTATGGCGGCAAGAGCGACAAAAGTGCGGAAAGCGTCATGAAAGCAATTGCAGGGTTCCTCAATGGGGAGGGCGGAACCATCCTCATCGGGGTGGCGGACAACGGACAACCGGTCGGAATTGCGCCGGACCTTGAACATGTCAATCGTAAAAACAACGACGGTTTTGAACTGAAACTCCGCGCGCTGATAGACGCGAACCTTTCGCCCAATCCGCGCGGCTTGTTCAAACTGACCTTCGAAACTTTGCCGGAGGGGATAGTCTGCGTTGTAGAAATCGCGCCTGCGCTCGGCGTCACCTACATCAAAGACGCTATCTATTTTCGCGACGGCAATCGAACCGTCGCGTTGGAGGGTCGCAAACTTGTAGAGTGGCTTCAAACCCGGAAGTAAGAGTCTTGCGAACCCTGAGTTTTTACGAATACCATATTGCCTGCTTTCCCGCAACCTCGGATTTTAGGTTGCGGGAAAGCGAATGCGTTCCGCAGGTTCAAGTCTGAAAATCTTTCAAAACTCCTCACTCCCTTTCGATATGCTATAATACTCATGAGGTACGAGAGAACACTTATGAGTCACGATACACGACAAGATCACATTCGAAATTTTTCAATCATCGCTCACGTCGATCACGGCAAATCCACGCTTGCCGATCGGCTGATCGAGACCACTGACATCATTGCCCGACGAGACATGCACGCGCAACTTCTCGACACGATGGACCTTGAGCGCGAACGCGGAATCACTATTAAAATGACCGCCGTACGCCTGAACTATCTTGCCAGAGACGGCAAACAGTATCAGTTCAATCTTATTGACACGCCCGGGCACGTCGATTTTACCTATGAAGTCTCTCGATCTCTCGCCGCCTGCGAGGGAGCCTTGCTCGTGGTGGATGCCGCGCAGGGAGTGGAGGCGCAAACGGTCGCGAACGTCAACCTCGCGTACAGCAATAACCTTGCGCTAATTCCGGTCATCAACAAAATTGATCTTCCTGCCGCAGACCCGGAGCGCGTGCGAGAGGAGATCGAGAATGTGCTTACGCTCGACGCCTCGGAAGCGATACTTGCAAGCGCCAAAGCGGGAATCGGGATCGCCGATATTCTAGAGGCGGTCGTTCATAAAATCCCGCCGCCAGGCGGAAACCCGGATGCGCCTCTCCGCGCCCTCATTTTCGACAGCAAGTTCGATCAGTACCTCGGAGTTGTCTGCTATATTCGAGTGGTGGACGGATCGGTCAAAGTCGGGCAGAAGATTCGATTCATGGCCTCCGGCAAAGAGTTTGATGTCGTGGAAGTTGGAACTTTTTCGCCTGCGAGGAAAATCGGGCAGTCGATACTCACCGGCGAAGTCGGGTATGTCGCAGCTAGCGTCAAAACCATCGGCGAAGCGAACGTCGGCGACACGATGACCTCCGCAGTCAATCCCGCAACGGAGATGTTAGCCGGATACAGACAAGCGAAACCCATGGTTTTTTGCGGCCTCTATCCGATGGACGGAGCGCAGTATACCGATTTGCGAGAAGCGTTGTTGAAGCTCCAAATGAACGATGCCGCTCTCTCCTTCGAGCCGGAAACCTCTGCAGCTCTGGGATTCGGATTTCGGTGCGGCTTCCTCGGACTTCTGCACATGGAGATTATTCAGGAACGACTTGAGCGAGAGTTCGACCTCTCCCTCATCGCGACCTCTCCCTCAGTCGTATATAAAGTCCATAAAACTGACAACACTGTTGAAGATGTCGACAACCCTGCGCAGATGCCAAGTCCCACTCTAATCTCATTCATTGAAGAGCCTTATGTGGATGCAAGCGTCATGCTTCCTACACCTTACTATGGAACCGTGATGGAGCTTGCGCGTGATCGACGGGGCGAATTCGTCAAGTCGGAGTACCCGTCGTTGGATCGCGTGACTCTTCATTTTAAAATCCCGCTCTCGGAGATTTTGATGGACTTCTTCGATCAACTTAAGTCTCGAACGAAAGGATATGCGAGCTTCGACTACGAACTGACCGGCTATCGCGAATCGAAACTTGTGAAAGTGGACATCCAAATGAACGGCGACCCGGTGGACGCGCTTTCGTTTATTACCCACAAGGACAAATCCTATAATAGAGCCAAACTTTTCGTGGAGAAGTTGAAAGAGGTCGTTCCGCGTCAGCAGTATGAAGTCAGGATACAGGCGGCTATCGGAGGCAAAGTCATCTCCGCAGAGACTGTGAAAGCGTTTCGCAAGAACGTCATTGCGAAGTGCTCCGGTGGCGACATTTCACGAAAGCGCAAACTCCTGGAGAAGCAAAAAGAGGGTAAGAAAAGGATGAAATCGGTCGGAAGCATCGAGATTCCGCAGGAAGCCTTTCTGAGCGTCCTGAAGCTCGGCGAGGGCTAACAAAAGGACTCCCGCATGCTTGAACCTGATGAAAAGGTAATCCGAGAGTTTAATGATCGGGGTTTGATTTGGTTTCTAGAATCAAATGCCAATCTAAAAGACCTCCTAAAAATTCTCGCTGAAGACATCGCTGAAAAACTGAATTTTTCAAAAGCGGTTCGTCTTAATCGCTCTTTCATACCTCAGGACCTCTATAAACAAGAGGCTGATATGCTCTATTCAATCCCTTTTCTTGCAGAGAAAGGGGAAGTTCTGATCTATTTGTTGTTGGAGCATCAGACAGAGCCTGATGCTATTATGGGGTTTCGTTTTCTCTCGTACCTTGTCGATATATGGAAAGAACAGGTGCGAATTTGGCATGACGTGCCGAAACCGCGCCCTCCGATCAGTCTGACGCCCATCATTCCCATTTTGCTTTATACCGGGGAGGATGCGTGGACGCGATCTATTGACCTTTCCTCACTCATGAGCTTACCGCGACAACTAGAATTGTTTATTCCCAAATATGAACTGCTCCGCTTAAATCTAAGGGAATTGCAAACGGAAGATTTGTTGGATAGCAAGACCGCGGTCGCAAGTATTCTACACGCTTTAAAATTCGCTAACGCTCCGATCAAAGAGTTGACGATTGCGATAAGACAAGCAGTCGCAAGTCTTGAAAAGCTTCCGCCTCAACAGCAGGAGTGGCGACGTGCGATGCACTACATTCTCTTGCTGATACGACATAAACGAAGGCCTGCGGAACGTTCAGGTCTCTTTGAACAAGTGACTGACGCTGTCACCGAGCGACGCCGAAACGAGGTAACCGAAATGTTTCAAACTGACGCACAATTTTTAGAAGAAAAAGGAAGAGTGGAAGGAATAGTGGAAGGACAGACTGAAACAACTCGCAGACTCTTCTTATCTCTGCTACGGCACAAGTTCAGTCCATTGCCGCCGAATACTGAAGAGCGGATTGAGCAATTAACGAAAGATCGGAT
>JAYVOT010000377.1:0-1935 GCA_043757795.1 Chthonomonadaceae bacterium
ACTCTGCACGATGGAAAACTTGAACTTGAAAGTCTTCCCGAAACAGGAACCATCTTCAGAATTCTTTTGCCGACATATCATCAAGCCGGCAACAGCTCGAAAGGCGATCTGAACCTGCAATGACTCTTGACGAAGCTAGAATACTATATGAACATAACGATTGGGCGAACGTTAAGCTAGTCGAAATGCTCTCCAGAGTATTTGGAGAAGAGACGGATTTGCAATCAACCGATGATCCGCGAATTTCCATTCTTCACAAAATTACGGTTCATATCCTGAGCGGAATGGCGTTTTGGCGAACAAGAGTTTTACCGGACGCACGCACTGAAAAAATAGTTTCGAGAGACTATCCGTCTCCTCTGGACATCGGATTCGCCTTCAGAGCGGAAAGCGCACGTTTTTGGAGTCTATTTGATTCTTTCGAGAAGGATGAAAGACTACTGGAAACTATCCGCTTCAACGATTTCGATAATGAATCGCACACTTTGCGACTCGATAGAATCCTCACGCATCTTTCCACGCATTCCATTTACCATCGTGGCCAAATCACTGGAATGTTGATAAGCATGGACCGCAAAGAAGCTGTGGAAAGCACGGACATACTCTACTACTACAAAGAGCGGTTTTTGTAAAAAAATCAGGGAGGCGACAATAAACCCATGCAGTTTTACATTTGGAGGGCTTTTCACAGCCTTGCCCTAATTTCTACGCTAGCATTATTATCTCCGATTTCAACTCTCGCTCAAGAGCCGAATTCGCATCCCGACGTTCATCTCACTGTCCTTCATACGAACGACACTCACGGACACCTTCTCCCTTACAGCTATCCGGAAACGACTAAAAAGGGATCGGATATCTCTAAACTCAGGTTTAAACGAGACATTGGCGGTGCGGCGCGCAGGGGAACCCTCATTAAGAAAATACGTGAGGAGCGCGGGCACGAGACCCTGTTAATTGATGCGGGCGACATTTGCGACGGGACTCCTTTCTCAACAGTTTATCATGGCGATGCGGATGTCGCTGTTATGAACGCATTGAACTACGATTTCGCCTGTCCCGGAAATCATGAGTACAACAACTCCCTTGAACAGGTAAAGAAACTCCGCGACTCTGCGCATTTTCCCTTCATCTCCGCGAACTCCAAAATCAAAGCGGACGGTCTCCTGCTCTATCAGCCTTACGTCATCAAAGAGATTGGCGGCGTCAAAATCGCTTTCTTCGGGTTGATGACTATTGACGCACAGACCTATCCCGCTGCCAAAAACGATTTGACGCTTGAACTTCCGTTGGAAGTTGCAAAGCGGCTTGTACCGGAACTTAGAAGAAAAGCCGACATCGTCGTCGCCGTCACGCATATCGGGTTTGCTGAAGACAAGAAAATGGCTAAAGAGGTTCCCGGCATCGATCTGATAGTTGGAGGACATTCGCATTCACTTGTCGCAAGACCGGAGGTTGTCAGACAAACGGATGGCGTAAATCAAACTTTGATCGTGCAAGATTTTCAGTGGGCGGCAACGCTCGGGCGTTTGGATATGACATTGCACTACGATGCAGCAACATCCTCATGGAGCATATCCAAGCACAGAGGCAACTTGATTCCTATCACCTCGAGTCTCTCGGAGGACCCGGAGGTCGCTTCGACAATATCTAAGTTTTGGAATCCCATCAAGGAGGAATATGGAGCTGTCGTAGGCGAGGCGGCAGGAGATTTCGCTGAGAAAGGCGAAGACTCTGCAGAGTACAATTTGGTGGCGGATGCTGTTCGCGAGGATTTGAAAACCGAATTCGACATAGAGAACGAAGGAGGGGTTCGCTCATTTTTGCCGAGAGGCCCGATCACTTACGGCGACGTTGTCACGCTTAATCCTTTTAGCAATACAGTCGTAACCTTTCACGCAACGGGAAAACAGATCAAAACGATTCTCGAAAACAATT
>JAYVOT010000378.1:0-1934 GCA_043757795.1 Chthonomonadaceae bacterium
TATTTGACTGTTTTGTGTCCAGAGGCGGTTCTCCGGGCATCCTGGAAGGGTGAGTTTTTCGGAACAGATTTTCTATCGAATACTTTCACAGCCCCTAAATTCCTCTGCTAGGGGGCGTCCCGCCGTGCCGTGCTTCGCACTCAAATGCAACTCTTGCGAACGTTCTCAGCTTTGAAGATCGAATTGTTGCATGAGAGAGATTCCCAGATGTCGCGAAACGATCTTTCCGAGCAAAACCGACGCCTGAGACGAGTGCGAAGCACGCCACTGCCGAAGGCTCCAAGCGGAGGAATTCATTCCGCCGATCCTCTCACAGCCGAAGGCTTCTATCAGAGGAATTCATTCCGTCGACTCTAGCTACCGGTGCGCACGGACCAATTTCCCGTCACCTTAATCTCAGCAACGAGTTTTGGACACGATCAATGAATTCCTGGGACAATGTCGGCACGCCGCGCTAGTCGAAATTGCAATCCTACGATGAAGGCGAAACGCCGCCGCCCATTATATCTAAACGTCATGTGTTCAAATGGCGGTAGAATGAAACGGATCGCTTCCCCCGCGACTCTTGAAACGATACGCAAAATAGAAGCAATCGAGAGCATTCTGCCAAATCCTCTCTTCCCAAAACTCCCCAAAACGAGGTATAGTAATACTATTCTGTCTACTGTATTCAAGCGAATTGTAAGGGGAGGGCGTCATGGGAGGGTTCAAAATCAGGTCGGAGTACACGCCGGGCGGGGATCAGCCGCAAGCCATCGACAAACTTGTGAAAGGGTTGGAGGCGGGCAACCGATTCCAGACTCTGCTCGGCGCGACCGGAACCGGAAAAACCTTCAGCATCGCGAATATTATTGAGAAGGTGCAGCGCCCGACCCTCGTGCTCGCCCACAACAAGACCCTCGCGGCGCAACTCTGCTCCGAGTTTAGAGACTTCTTCCCGGAAAACGCCGTCGAGTTCTTCATCTCCTACTTCGACTACTATCAGCCGGAAGCCTACATCCCGCAGTCCGACACCTTCATCGAAAAAGACAGCGCCGTCAACGAAGAGATAGACCGACTGCGCCACTCCGCCACGCAGTCCGTGCTTGAGCGGCGAGACGTCATCGTCGTCGCCTCCGTCTCCTGCATCTACGGGTTGGGGTCTCCGGAAGAGTACAAAAAGATCATTCTCGCGTTCAAACGCGGCGAAAAGTACGACCGAGAAGACGCGCTTGTTCGCCTCATCGACATGCAGTTTACGCGAAACAATATGGAGCTTCAGCGCGGAACCTTTCGGGTGCGCGGCGACACCCTTGAGATTCAGCCTGCCGACGAAGAGATCGTCATTCGCGTTGAGTTTTTCGGCGATGAAGTGGAGAAGATCACGCTTGCAGACCCGCTGACCGGAGAAGTCGTCGGGGCGAGAGAATCGATCACGATCTTCCCCGCCTCCCACTACGTCACCTCGGAAGATCGCCTCGAACGCGCTATCAAAGAGATCGAAATCGAGATGCACGACCGAGTCGCTTTTTTCAAAGGTCAGAACAAGCTGATCGAGGCGCAACGGATCGAACAGCGAACCAATTTCGACATCGAGATGATGAAAGAGCTTGGCTTCTGCTCCGGCATCGAAAACTACTCGCGCGTGTTGGACGGACGCCCGCCGGGTTCGCGCCCGAGCACGCTCTTCGACTACTTCCCGGACGACATGCTGCTCGTGGTGGATGAGAGCCATCAAACCCTCCCGCAGATTCGCGGAATGTTCAACGGCGACAAGGCGCGGAAAGAGGTTTTGATCGAGTACGGATTTCGACTGCCCTCCGCCGCCGACAACCGTCCTTTGAAGTGGGTGGAGTTTGAGGAGCGGACTAAAACGGCTATTTTCGTCTCTGCAACTCCCGGCCCCTACGAGAAAGAGCACTCGAAGCAGATCGTGGAGCAGATCATTCGCCCCA
>JAYVOT010000379.1:0-1933 GCA_043757795.1 Chthonomonadaceae bacterium
GGAAGCGGATCAGGAAGCTGAGTCTCTTGAACGCGCCTCGCGACGTGGGAATTCATCCTTTCGCTCAATGAATCGACTATGTCAGGTCGATTGATCGCGACGTTCTTCAGCTCTCCCGGGTCTGAAACAAGGTCGTAGAGTTCCGTTTCAGAGTTCCCGTGCAGATCCGGAATTTCTAAAGGGACGATCAATTTCCAGGCGGCAGTGCGAATTCCTCTTTTTTTCATCCATGTGTTTTCAGTAATATGCAACGCATCGGAGGAGCCGCGACTGGTTTGAGAGGGAGAATTGATGAGCGGAAGAAGACTTCTGCCGTGCATCCCTTCTTGCGTCGCTACCTCCCCAATATCCAGCAAGTCAAGAATAGTAGGAGCGATATCCAACATGCTAGTCATTCCGTTTATCTTCATTCCTGAAGGCAGAAGCTCAGGACAGCGCATCAGAAGCGGAATGTGCAAATTCGTGTCGTACAACCCGTGATGATCGAACCAGTGCGCATGTTCGTCCAGATCTTCTCCGTGATCCGCCGTGACTACTACGAGCGTCTCGCTAGTGATGCCCAATTCGTCCAACCGAGTCAAAATGTGAGCGAAACACGCGTCCATATACGCAATCTCTGCGTCGTATTGCGCTTTAGGGAATTCAATATCCGTGACGCCGTTCATCCACTCCGCGAAATAGCGATTAAACGGCTTGAACTTCCATAATTCGTCCATGCTGTCGTTGGACGGGTCTTTTTCGTCGCCCCCATAAAACATTCTGTCGAAAGGCGCCGGAGGGAGATAAGGGGTGTGCGGATCCCAGAAATGCAAAAAGAGAAAAAAAGGTTTGTCTTGCGCGGCAGCGGCATTGAGAGTTTTCAAACTCGCTTTCATCGCCGCCTCACCCTTCCTCCAACTATCCGGTCTGTCAGTCTCCCAACCATATGATTCAATCAAATCAAAGCCTCTGACAAACCATCTTCCCAGGTTGTCCGCCGCAGCCGTGAAGTACCCGTTCTCCTTCAAAATCTCGGCGAGCATCTTGGCGCCCTCTTGAAGTCCGGGTTCCTGAGATTGATTCGTGACCTGATGTGCGTAGATGTCTTTACCGGTCATCATCGTCGTATGTCCGGGGTAAGTCGGAATGTGCGGGCTGAAGTGATCCGTAAAGAGAACGCCTTCCTCAGCCAGCCGATCAAGATGAGGGCTAGTTTTACGGAAGTGTCCATAGCAGCTCATTCTATCGGCGCGAGTTGTGTCCAGACTGACCAGGATGACGTTTGGCATAAGTACCTTTCAGGCACGTGTTTGAGAGATTGTTTAGAAATGGTTCTTTGCAGAGAACATAGGGCTGAAATTCAATCCACTGAGCGCAAGCGCTAGTACCCTTTTTCAACGCTATAAAGGTTTGCAAGCGGCTCATTATTCAAGAATCGCTTTAAGTTTGATGCAAAGAGTTCCGCTGTCCGCTTGAAATACAAAGGGGTCAATCCGGCTGTATGAGGAGTGATAAGGACATTTGGCAAGGTCCACAGTTCGCTTTCGGCTTGCAACGGCTCCTGTTCGAAAACGTCCAACCCAACTCCTGCCAGCTTGCCGCTTTTCAGCGCCTGGATGAGAGCCGATTCATCGATGATCTTGCCGCGTGCGATGTTGTACAAGAATGAACCCGTTTTGCAACGTTCCAGCATGTCGACATTCAAAAGATGATGAGTCTGAGAGGTGTAGGGCAATGCGATGCATAGATGATCCGATTGACTTAAAAGTTCCGGCAGTTCTGTCATAGGGATAAGTTCGTCGATGTCATTCCCATCATACCTTGAATTCAAATCACGCTTCGTGGCGACAACTCGCATGTCGAACGCCTTAGCCCTCTTCGCGAGCGCTTCCCCTATTCTGCCAAGTCCGATGATCCCTAATGTCTTGCCGGTAAGTTCGCTAGCCTCTCTGCG
>JAYVOT010000380.1:0-1932 GCA_043757795.1 Chthonomonadaceae bacterium
GGTGCGCTCCCGAACCGACATCGTCGAAGTCATCGGGCAGTACACCCAACTCAAGCGATCGGGGAAAAGCTGGACGGGACTCTGTCCCTTCCATGCAGACCGAAAGCCGTCTTTCAACGTTTCGCCTCAAATTCAGTGGTATCAATGCTGGTCCTGCGGAGAAAAGGGCGACATCTTCACCTTCATCATGAAGAAAGAGAACCTCGACTTCATGGAGGCGCTTGAGTTGCTCGCGAAAAGAGCGGGAGTCAACTTTGAGAGAACCGGAGAATCCCGGGAACGCCTTAGTGAAAAGGAAGAGGCTCTCGAACTTAATCGCCTCGCTGTCAAGTACTTTCAAGATCGCCTGACGAAGAGTCAGGAGGCGAAAGATTATCTTGCAGGACGCGCTATTCTCAAACAGACGCAAGATCAATGGGACCTCGGTTTTGCGCCGCCTGATTGGGAAGGGCTGACTTTTTATCTCCAAAAGAACCGAGCCGACCTTCAACTCGCAACAAAAATCGGGCTACTCAAATCCAGATCTGAAAATGGCAGTCGATACGACACGTTTCGCAACCGTCTGATTTTCCCGATCCATGACCTTCAGGGAAGAGTTGTCGCCTTCGGCGGTAGGGCGATGGGCGCTGACGACACCGCGAAATATCTCAATTCGGAAGCCTCATTAATTTTTGACAAATCCCGTACCCTCTACGGACTGCTTTTCGCACGCAAGAAAATCACTCCCGCCATCCCCCCCGTTTTCGTTGAAGGCTATGTAGATGTCATCGCGACGCATCAGGCGGGCTTCACGCAGTGCGTCGCGACCCTCGGAACTTCGATGACGGAAGAGCATGCGCGCACCCTGGTTCGATACAGTCCGAAAGCCGTCATCTGCTACGACGGAGACTCCGCAGGAATCAAAGCGACCCTGCGAGGCGCAGGAGTGTGGGAAGCGATGGGCGTCGAAGGCACGGAGATTCGCGTCGCTCGACTGCCCGCAGGCGAAGACCCGGACTCGCTGTTGCGCAAGGGAGAAACCGCCGCTTTTCAACTCGCCCTTGACAACGCGATTCCCCGCGTTGAGTTTCAGATTGAGATGACTCTGCAACGCCATGACACGAACTCGGAAGACGGACGATCCGCTGCGCTCTCAGAGATTATTCCGATTCTCGCGTCCATCCGATCCCTCACGCAGCGTGATCTTTACCTGCAAAAAGTCTCCGTCCTGCATCCGGGGCATCGATACAACTCCAACGCAGGATTAGTGGCTGATATTGAAGCCTACCAACGTCAACAGAGAAACAAACCTGCTCCGCGAGATCAATCCTACCCTTTAACTGAGTCTCTGAACGGCAAATCGCTCGCTCAGAATCCCCCCCCGCCATCCTATCAAAAGGGCGTTGATGAGGGTACGCCGCCGCGTCTCCAAAACTACAAACCGAAATCCGCCTTTAAAAAAGACGTGTGGGTGGAAGTGGATGGGAAGTGGAAAAAACTAAAACCCGAAGAGCAGGGTTTCATGGATACGACCCCGCCTTCCCTCTCGATTCCAACATTGTCCGGAGTGGAAAAGGCGGAGCGACAACTCCTGAGAGGTCTATTCAGCGTCGATTGGCGAACCTACATCCTCTCCCGCGTCCAACCGGAAGAGATGGCGACTATCCTGGGAAGCCGTCTGCTTGCCCTCGCCTCAAGAACGCCTGCACGGGAAGACGGGGCTATTGATCCCATACGGCTTTTAAGACTGGCGGAAGATGAAGAGATCGAAGGAGTGACAGAAGAGGAAGAGGATCCGTATGCTGAGGAAGATCCTTATGCCGAAGAAGGAGCGATAGCGGTTCCTGTCGCTTCAAAGGAGGACTTTTCTGGACAAAATCCGCTGAATTCCCCTCTCATCGTAAAAGAATTGCCTAAAATAGATGAAACAAGGAGGATTCCTGCGAAATTGAC
>JAYVOT010000381.1:0-7034 GCA_043757795.1 Chthonomonadaceae bacterium
CTCTCGGAGATCGCCGTCTTGCGGATGCGATCGAGCTTGTGTGGAAGAGGGGACAGATCTTCGACTCCTGGGATGAGTACTTGAACTACGACCGTTGGATGCAGGCTTTGAAAGACTCCGGCATCGACTCGACATTCTTCTGCAATCGCCTTAAATCCTATGATGAGCCGCTCCCCTGGGATCACATCGACTGCGGCGTCGCGAAATCCTACTTGAGAGCGGAAGACCGCCGAGCGAGAGAGAACAAGCCGACGCACGACTGCCACGACGACGCCTGTACGTTTTGCCAGGCTTGCGACCGCTCCTTTACGGAGTCCGGCAAGGGCAAGAAGAACCCCGTGCCGGAAAGCTTCTTCTCGGGAGGCAAGACGTTTATTCCGCTCAGCTCGCTGTAAGCGGGCGGCGTTGAGGAAAATCCCTCATCCCCCCAACCCCCCTTCTCCCGCGCTACGGGCAGAAGGGGGGCGAGAGAGCAACGTTGCAGGGTTGCGCTGCTTGCTGGGCACATACGTCGGGGAAGGTATCGGCGCCGATTTCTCCTACCTCACAATCTCCAACGCTCCCACTTCTCCAGCCTTTAATTTCAAGCTAATGTGCAGTTTGCCGGATTGAACTTCCGACTTCAACGCCTCCCCGGTCAGCAAATTCTTCGATGTTGCGCCGACTGTGGTCAAACCGAGTTTTTGCGCGTCTACCGCAATCTCAAATTCGAGCGCGCTCTCAGATGCGTTCATGACAGTGAAATGGTTTACGCCGAAACGCTCGATTGAGACTTCCGGACGACTGCTGCGTGCGTAGGTGATCGGTTCCCAACCTGCTGACGAGAGTTTTTTGAGTATTGGAAGATATTTTTTGAAGAGGTCTCTATCTCGGTTGTACCACTTCGGGTTTTCCCAATAGGGGTGGTCCGCCGCATTTGCGCTGAACATGCCTGGATAAATCCCATAGAAGAGCGAGCGCAACAGATACTTCTCGACATACGAATGACTGAATTTGTCGTAATCCGTGTTCTGCAAGAGAAGGTATGGCTTTTTTGAACTCATCGTTCGGCGAAGGTTCATCACGGCATCGCTATCAGGATTGAATTTGCCGTCGGCTCCCAGCCAATTCACCTCTATCCCGGCGACATCAAGCAAGGGTGAAAAGATAGTGAAGTTTACCGGGGAAGTGTTTGCGAACAGGAGCTTTCCGCGGTTGTGCAGGTCGTCTCGAAGATATCGCGTGAAAGTGTGAGTTGAGAACCACTGAGGCAGAACGGGGCGGCGATCTCCGGTAGAGAAAGTAAGCGGGTAGGGGGACGCCTGCAGATTGGAGGGACGAAAATCGAGCGTGTCGCTCCAACTTTCCAACGAGTCGAGGTACTCGCCGTCTTGTTCTCCGCGCTCCTTTTTTGCTTTCTCGCCATAGATTTCAAACCCTTTTGAAACGGTGTAGGAAACAGAAGCTTTGGTCGGTTTGTCCGGTGTTGAGGCGAGTTCCGGATTGGGATTCAGCACGAAAATCGCGCCTTTCGCCCAGGGTTCCTCTCTGAATTCGAGGTTGAAGCGTCCGTTAGCATCTTGTGTTCCGCTGTTCAGGGTCGCGCGAGCCATATCTCGAAGTTCGTGATTTTTGTCTTCCGGAGTTCCATTCGCCAATTTATTCAGAAGGGAAATCGCGTTTTCGTAAGTGCGTGGCATCTCCTTCGGCATATTCATCCACCAGGACATAGGTTCAGTGTATCGAAACGAGAGGATTCCTGCGGCGTCGTCCGATTTTATGCTATTGTCGCCTTCATGATAAGCAAACGAGAAATCTTCCGGGCGATCCACTTTTGAAGGGTCGGTGAAGGGCATCCACAGTCCTTCCGCTTTTGCCAATCGGTTGAAATTGGGAGAATTGAGATGATAGAACTTTTGTGCGGCCGCTCGAAATCCCCATTCCGCTTGTCCGACTTGGAGATGAAACAATGTGCATCGAAATCTGGCGTTTCCGGCTGGCCAAGTCCCAGTTTTTTGCGTGAGTGCGAAATCCCATGCGATCACGAATTGATGGGTTGGACCGTTGTAAAAAATTCGAAAGACGTTCGGCATATCCATCTGGTTCGCTATGCCGAGGGCTGTTTTTGAATTCGAGACGCACCCGAATGGATAGAGCGAAATACCTCCCGTAGCTCCAACGTTCACGGAGGTTAAATTTGCATACTCGTTCTTAAAATCGATGGTTCTCGCCCGGCGAATGTCGTCGCCCCACGTCCACCCGCTCGCCTCCACCGGAAGCGCGAAATAGACGGTGACTGCTCTATCCTGCTTGGAAACGTCGTTTATTTCCCCGTCAATTGAGAGCGCATCTCCCTCTGAAGCGACTTTAATTGAGGCGTTCAAACGCATCCCGGGGGTGCTGCTGAGGGTATAGCCCTTCGCTTTATTCATGCGAATCGCGCCTCGAATCGGCAGGATTTGTGATTCCGCTTCGACATCTCGAATGTAAAAACCGCCATGCGCTTCCCCGTTCAGCTTTTCTCCATTCGTTTTCACAGCTGTTAAATCGCCGCTCCCATTAAAGGTCACGCTCAAGCCGTCACGACTCTGAATTGAGATAGGATCGCCTTTTATCGTCAATCCGGCTCTCGATGGGAAGGCAAGCGGTTGACTATCGAAGATGCCCGCTCCTTCCAAGGAATGAGCTGAAAAATCATCGAACCAGGCAGTGCCGGAATGTTTTCGGAATAGCGCGTACACGGTCATCGACTTGACAGGTTTCTGGGGAAAAATGATCAACTGCCTGCGCTCCCAGGCGTGGGTTCCTGTGGAGAACGCGGAACTCTTGCCCCAGAGCGGAGTGTCGTCAGTGTAGATCAGATCGACGTAGAGCGAATAGCCGTCATCCGGGAGGCCGCTGACCTGATCCGCTTTGCTCCAACCGCTGACAAAAATCGGGACTGCAATTTTCTGATTCAGTTCGAGCTTGCACTGCGCTCCGCGTAAGCCGTTTTGCCGCACGCTGTCGCAACGGATGCACTGATCGCCGCCATGTTGATTCTGTCTATCGACGTCGTAGCCTGCCTCATAGGCTTCCCACCTCGGAACTCCCGCACCGTCGCGATTCCCGCCGCTTCCGCCTTCAAATCCGCTGTTTTTCAGCAATTCTCCCGCTGTCGCAGGCTGTGCAATAACACGTCTCGAACTTAAAAATAAGAATGCAGCTGACATTAACAGTATGAAAGCAGCGAAGCAAAGCCAAGTTTTTTTATCTTTTGAGAATTGATTGAGAGGCACATGTTGTAATTTGAGTGACATTCAAGCGTCCGATCAAGAGTAATATAGGTTTCAATACAAAGTCGTGAAATCGACTATAATCCGCTCTTCCAGGTCCTATTATGCACGGGTTGAAGAATTTGCAATACTTCATTGAGAAGCGCTTCATCTATCGGTTCCGAGATCCAACCAAGATTTTGCTCCAACTCCGATCGCGTGCACATTCCGACAAGAGTTGTGGCGATTTCAGGATTGGAGACTGTGAACTGAAGTGCGAGCTTTGGCAGTTCCGCCCCTTTCGACTTGCAAAAATCGAAGGCTTTTTTACAGGTTTCTCGAACGATTGAGGGAGCGGGATGCCAATCCGGCAGGTCTCCGCCTCTCAATAGTCCCATCGCAAAGGGAGAAGCGTTGATGATGCCAACCTCTTTGGATTTAAGATAAGGAATTGTTTCTGTGAGCGAGACATCGTTCAGGCAGTAGTGGCAGTAGGAGAGAGCCGTATCAATTTCCGCGTAATCCATGACGCCGGGATAGATGCTGAGCGGGAGTCCGCTTATTCCGATGAAACGTATCTTGCCTTGCTCTTTCGCTTTTCTCAGAGCTGGAATCGCCTCGTTCACAATAATATTCAGGTCGACGAATTCGATGTCGTGGCAAGTGATGAGGTCGATTGAATCTGTCTGAAGTCTTTTTAAGCTCTCTTCAATACTTCGCAAGATTCGGTCTTCCGAGAAATCAAATTCGTTTGAGTTGTAGCGCCCGACTTTGCTGGCAAGGAAATATTTTTCCCGTGCGATACCGAAAAGCCCTTTTCCGAGAGCCGTCTCCGACCTCGTCAAGCCGTAGTAAGGCGCTGTATCGAAAAAATTGATTCCAAGATCAATCGCAGCGTGAACGGTTCTCACGCTTTCGGCGTCCTCAACTTTTCCAAACACGCCGCCTAACGGCGACGCTCCAAAACCGATTTTGGAGACTAAGGCTCCAGTCTTGCCAAGAAGATTTTGCTTCAATGCGAACTCCCTTTCTAAAACGCCAGGCGTCCTACCTTGATCAACGAAACGGGGTGACGCTGTATTTCAGCAGCAGCCATGCGCAGAGAACTCCGAAGAGGGAGGCAAGAAAATTGACTGCGTCGTTTCCGATCCATGAAACGCCGCTGACGCGTACATTTCGAATTCCTTGACTCTCAGATTGTTCACTTAGTGAATTCGTCTTCGGGTTTTTGAAAACAGCTTGAACGCTTGCTCCGAGAATGCTGTCTGCAAAGCTCCCTAAAAAGCCGGCCCATACGATGACAAAAAATTCCGCCGTGTCCAACTTCCAAAACCAGTACGCGGAAAGCGGAATGATGACGCTGCCGGCAAGCGATGCGACAAGACCGAGACCGGAGATAGCTCCGGAAGTACCCGGCTGAGCAGGTTTCCAATTCTTCAGCAAACGCGGAGGAATTTTAGAGAGCGAGCCGATTTCCGTCGCCCAGGTGTCCGCGTTGACAGTGGCTAAGGCAGCGAGGTAGAGACAGAGCAGATTGCGAGTGATGTGCCAGGGGAGTCGGTGTACCGTGAAATAGAAAATAATCACTAGTACCGTAGCGACCCCGCCATTTGCCAGAACTTGCCAGGCGTCGCGAGTTGCACCCTTGACTGTTTTTGCGCCTGATGCCGCCTTGTCATGTTTTCGAAATCGGGACAATAGCGAAGAGGAGATGAAGAACGCAAGTAGAGGAATAGCGAACAGCCAACCGCCCATTCCGAAAATAACAGTCCCCACCAAGAAAGTCGCTATTGCCCCGCTCAAAGTGAGAAGTTTGAGGCGTTCTGCGAGAAAGGAGAACCCGCCCGCTATGACGAGAGCAAGCCACAAAGGCGGCAGGAGATTATTACGGTATAGATCTATCATGAAAGGGGTTGCTTTCGAGAGGCGAAAAGCTCATTTTGTCGTGTATACCTCAAAAGGCGATCAGTCGCTTTTCTGATTCCAATTCTAGGTGATTCAACTATTTTTGCAGGCGACTCCAATCTGGTAGTTCCCGGATCAGGTTGCGATATCCAAATTTTACCCGGTAACGTCAAATCATCGCCATTGCAACTAAGATCGATTGCGAACGCCTGGCATATTTTCGCCGGTCCTCCGCAAAGAGCGTGCGAGAGAGCAACTCGTATAAGAATATTTTGGAAAGATGTCGCGAGACTATAATTGACTCCTTCAAGACGTCTGTTCGCTCCCATTTGTTCCAGTCCTAAAATCGCTTCAAGCGAACGAATCAAGACCGCCTCGCCAGCGCCCTTTTTTTCTGTCGTGACATTGAAGCAGTGGTGCATCCCATAAGTGAAGTAGACATACGCGCGTCCCGCGACGCCGAACATTACCGCGTTTCGCTTCGTTTCGCCGTTGAAGGAGTGGGAAGCGGGATCGTCCTGAACGTATGCCTCCGTCTCGCTGATCCGACCGATCAGCAAATTTTCACCGAATTGACGAACCAAAAGACAGTCGAGCATATCTTGGGCGACTTTGATCGCGCTTCTTTCATAGAAAGAGAGAGGCAACGGCGCATATTTATTTTCAGTTGAGACTATTCGGTTCAAATCAGCTCAACCATAGAAGTCATTGTGCGGTAAGGGCGACTTGTTTGCGGTCGTTTCGAATCATACAACACGGTGATATAGTTTCGCACTTCCGGAAAGGCGTCAAGCGCGGCATTGTTCGGATTCATCAGCAACATGACATCTTGAGGGCGAACAATCACGCTTCCATTGAAGTTTCCAACATTTTGGACTGAATATTTATAAATCACTTTTACTGCAGAATTCTTCAAGCCCGGTAAAATTGGAGCGCTTGATCCGATGTACGCGGACGCCGCAACGCCTGATATCATAAGTCGCTTTTGAGTAGTCAACATCCATAAAACAGACCCGAAGATACCGCCGAAAACTCCGAAAACAATTAGACCTAGCGTGCCTAGCACAACGATTTTGCTTTGAATCATCTGTTCATCCACAACTCCCAATTGAGTCACGCTCGGATCGGAGGGCAAATAGGTAATCGTAATTCCAAGTCCGATTTGCATCGAATTATATTCCGACGTATTCACAATCGTCTCTCCCTTAAACTCTTTCCCGCCGAAACCTGTTAAAATCATAGGCGGAGAAGAGGGAAACCCGCCGCGATTAAATGTAGGAGACGGCTGCATTGGAGAAAAAGCGGGCGCTGGATTCATCGATGGTTCGGGGGAGGAAAAGTTATTTGGAATGAAGCTGAAATCGACATAATGGATATCGTATTTTGAGTGGACAACGTATTTTTTAGTTACTCGCGCAGTCGCAACTTTCCCCGTATTTTTGAGTCGAATCAATTTTGATAGCGATGCGATAGTCAGGCATCCCCAGAGTAGAAACATTGACACTGAGAGACCGATCCCCACTTTGCGAAGATTCGCACCTGTTTTTGTCAAGCGGACGCGACGCGGAGTTTTTCCTCTTAGCTCATGTTCAATCAAATTGATATTGTTGTTCGTATTCACTCGCGCTCACCTTGTTACTGAAGAAATTATGCTGATAGAATTCGGCAAGAACTGGTCGTTTTCCTTCCGGCAAGTCGAGATTTGACTCAATTCAAATTCATAAGCAGGTCATTCATGACAGGGGACTACGGGCTGAAGTTCGCCGATGGAATTGAAAACCCGCTTTCGCTGGTTGAGAGGGAGTTGCGTTGATTTCTCAGTCTGCACAGGCGGAATTCATAAGAAGGAAGGAGTTTATGAAGAGCTTGCTGAACCAAGACCAATGGAACAGTCTC
>JAYVOT010000382.1:0-26255 GCA_043757795.1 Chthonomonadaceae bacterium
ATTCGCCCCTCCTTCCAAACCCGGCAACAATCGCCGCCAACCCACTACCCGCTACCCTCTATCTCACCACCAGGCGCGGAACGCTTTGTACGGCTCGACCTCCGTCAAATGTCGGATGAGCTTGTAGCACTCCAGCCGAATCAGATGCCGGTAAGTAACGTGCCTGCCAAGGCGACGATGCATGATCGTCGACTCCATTTTGTCCTGCAACGCCTTCAGGAAAAGCTGCTTGCCGCTATCCGCCAAATAACAGCTGCCCAGCGACCGGTCAAAATGAGACGGCTTCAGCTGCCCCGTGTTCAGAAGGCGAAAAATCGCGCGATCCACGATCAGCGGCTTGAAAATCTCAGATAGATTTAGCGCCAACGAAAACCGCCGAACCCCCGGCTCATGCAGATAAGAGATCGTCGGAGTCAGCTGAGTGCGATAGAGTTCGCTCAAGCACGCCGTGTACAAGACTCCGTTGCCGAATGAGATCAGCGCGTTCACCTCGTTGTCCGGCGGGCGGCGCACCCGACGATCAAACGCCCACTCGCCGGTGAGGATGTGTTGCCACGATTGATAGTACCGCTCGCGTATTTTGCCCTCCACGCCCATTAGCTCGCTGACTCTCTTTTGTACCTCTATGAGTCCCGATAGTTTTGTGATCGTCGATAGTATCTCTGCGAGCGGCGAAACGTCTTCATCGAACGCCAACTGCGATTCGAACGGGTCGCTCTCCGGCAAATCGCCGAATCCGCCCTCCGGGATCAGCCCCTCGGCAAGCGTTCCCGGCTCCCCGCTTGCGTCGATAACCCCTTCGAGCGTCGCATCTCTGGGGACGGCGATGTTCGCTGTAGGCTCTCCTGCGATCTCGCCATGCGGCTCGCCGTCCTCTCCGCCTCCTCCGCCTTTTTTGCGATTCATGTAATAGGAGACGTTTTTGAGGATGGAGTGCCCCGCCGCGCGCACGTACTCCTTCGCGATCACGAGTCGTTTTTCGGAGTCGATGCTGTGCCGCACCTGATGCACGAGCAGGTGTCCGGAGTTCAAAAACTCTCGCGGGTAGTAGCTGCCGCTGTAGAACCCGTAGTAGTTGAAGACGTGGAGGGGGATGCGCTTCGTGGAGAGGAACGTGAGCGCTTTCGTATTCAAATCCACCTCGCCATACAGGTAGATGCTATCCACATCCTCCACCGGGATATACTTTTTCTTGCCGTCCGCGCTCTCCATCGTGAGGGAGTTGTTGTCGCGCCGCAACTTGCCATTCGAGAGCATGTAGTAGTTCTTAGCCATTCTAGTTCCTCATTCAGTCCCGGGTCCGCCCGTAAGTATCGCTCACTCAGCGCGCAGAATCCTCGCCGAATCGCGCTGAGCTTGCAGGTTCAAAATCTCCGCCACCTCAAAGCGAGGCGGCGCCGTCGAAACGTTCTTGAGCCTCAACGCCGCCGGAAAGTAGCCGCACCTTCCGTGCAGTTCCGCAGTCATCAGCCCGGCGATCACGCTCAGGCTCGGCAGGTTCACCACGATCTCCTCCGTCTGCCACTCTCTCCCGGATAGCCCGACCCGGTTCGCCAACTCGCGCGTCTGTTCGGAAAACGGGCGTTCCGAATCGAACTGCGATGGGGTTTCGATCATCCGGTCGATGCCGGACCCCAACAGAGCCTCCGCGTCCTCTTTCTGCTTATCCGTCAGCGGATGCCCAAAATTAATCAGTATCACTCGATCCTCCTTCAGCTAACTAAAGACATCCATATCAAGTAAGTCTGCTACCTTGCGTGTCTGCAATTTTCCATTCGACGTGGTTTGAACAAGCAGATTGCAGCCTTTCTGGTTGTCGCAAAAGAGTATATGAATAATCCCCGAGTCATCCACACTCTTGATGCGCGTCCGAGTCGAACTTTCAAAATGCCGTGGAGTGATTTTTTCTACATATTGACACTTCGCTATTGTTTTAGCAAACTCGCGAATTCCCTTTGGATAATGGTGATCCCCGCGAATTTCAACTTTTTTATCAGGATCTTGTTCCAATGCGGGTGAAGGATAGGCAATATTAGTCGCTTCTTCTCCCTCCTTTTTGAAGCGAAGGTATAGGATATGCCCCACAGCACTCAACCAGCGGTAACCCTCCTCATCATCAAAAGGTGTTATAAAAGTTCGGAACACATCTGAAGCTTGAAGACCGAATAATCTTGTCTCAACTTCGCGACCCAGTCTTGGCTCCTCTTCCATCCATTCAAAGAAAGAACGATTTTCCAATACCAGGTCTGTATTCCACGTCACCGGTAGAGGCGGCAACTCTACCATAATTTTGAATTGCTCGTATAAATAAACGACTGGAACCCCCATCATTTGACCAATAATAGTGGCAAACGCCGTTTCCGCTTTGTACCCACCGGTAGCATTGATTATTATCTCATGTGAATTTTTCCGCGAATTGCTGATTTCATTCATCATGATCTCAACGAGATCACGCAACCCATGAGTTTCCATGTGCTTTTCGTCCTGTTTCAAGTTAATTCGCCTAACACGGACTCGTTTGCAATATCCGTTTTCGAGGTGGGACGCCAGCAGTTTTGCACACTTTTCACCGTCTATCGTATTTGTGTGCAACAGGATTACTTCATCTTGGCTTGAGTTTAATCGATGAAGAGAATTTAGTTCAGCGCTCAACTTTTCTGGAGGTTCAGCGCTCAGAAATCTCTTAATATCCGAATCTTGTACTTCATTGGGAGCCTTTCCACAGTGCCGTGCGGCATTCCCGATAAGTGAAGTGCCAACCGTAGTGATGATCGTTCTCATTTCGTGGACTCCCTTGAATTGCTCGTCCCAACTGTGCTGACAACTGCGACTCGGTTATAGTTCTTCATGATTAGTCGTGTCCTTTTCAAGCTCAAGTGAATACTCGATCGCTATTTTCCTAAGCTCCGGCAACAGATTCATTACATTTTTTGTCAATTTATCAGGAGAGATTGCCTCTGTCTTCATCCCGCAGTGATCGATCTGATTGCGAAAATCCGTAAGACTTTTCCAAACAGAGACAAGAATTCCAGGGTCCTGCCTGTAATCTGCAGAATTGAACTCGGAGATTTTATTGTAGATTTCACCTTCAGCTTTCTTGCGCTCATCGGTATTTATCCAATTGCGTATGTTCATTTCCATGCACACGATAGAAACGATCCACTCCCTTGAAAGCGAAACTGCCTGAACAGTTCTATTTAACCGGAAGTAGCGTTGAATGAGCATCCATTGCCCTTTTAGATGATCCTCTAATTTGGACTCATCCGATGGACAGGCGATCGGCTCAAAATCCAATCGAATTTTCTCCAAAAGGAGTGAAAAGGGGTGAGCCCATTTGTCGGTTTCAGGCTTCGCCCTTTTGAGTTGTTCGATGAGTTGATGCGAATAGGGTAAGACAGATCGAGGTTGCATCAGTTCGAGCGCCTCTGATACTTTCTGAATTTTTATGCCAAGATTCTGAAGTTCAAAGGGCATCGATTCATCCCCGTCCGGAGTTTGCCTTTTTCTCAAATCTCGATGTTTGTTCTCAAGCAGAGCGCCTATTCGACTCCCATCGCCCGTTTGCAGGAACTGATCGGTCGCATTTGTCCAGTCGAGCAAAGTCAAGAAGGGAGTGAGATCGAAAATCGGCGCCAGGTCTGTAGGCTGAGTCTCGTTTGCGGCTGATGGCGGCTCTTTCGCTTCGAATGCGCCGTAGTAAATCCCCGTTATCTCTACACTCTTCGCTACTCGCAGATAGGCGGAAGCGAGAAGAACAAGAAAAGGTTGGGAGCGAAAAGAGTGCGTGATGTCGAAACAGACCTTAACATCGGTTTGCAGTGACTCGGCAAGTTTTTCGAATATTTCCCACAGGTCTTTCTCCTCTTTTCCTACCGGGATTGGCTTCCATGAGATCGATTCAGGTGTCATGCCAGCCGCCTCAAGTTCAGCCTGCAACGATTGTCGATGTTTCTCCTCCGCCTCCTTTGTCACCAAAACTACGATCTCATCGGGTCTCAAAAAATGTGCAAGCGCCTTCTGCACATACTTGCCAGGAGCGTATCGATCTTCACGTAGATGATATGTGACGGATTGATAGTTGCCGGTTCCCAAAAAAGTGATGAGTTTCATATCTAAACTCCCTGTTCCTTAGACACGATTCTGACAATTTTCCAAGCGTTGCCAACTGGCGAAACGTAAACATCCGCTTGAATCGTCTTTTTTTTCTGGTTGAAAAGTTTGTCTCTGAGGCTTGCTGACAGGTTTTGAACTAGCGCCTCCACTTCATCCTTCTGAACCTTAGCTTTTTGCGTGCCATGCGATGCTGATAGTTCCTTATTTCCAGAACTCCAAATCACTGTCGCATTCTCCCATCGGACAGAATTCGCAACCTCATCTGCAACCCTTTGCCGCTTCAATTCTGCTGCAGCCTCAGCGCCTGCAATCTCTTTAGCGCGTTTCGCAACCTCCTCATCTTCAATTCTCAGCCACTCCGGCTTTTTGAAAAAACCGTATCCCGCGTTCGTTTTGCCCCCGACTCCCAGGTTGCAGAGCGCGTATTGCAACAATTTGGACACGAAATCCTCGCCATGCTTTGGATTGTCACCCGTGCCCCGCCACTCCTCCGGGATAGATAGGGCGAACCAGAACTTCGAGCCAGGGCGCACGACTAAAAAGGGAATCGGAACAGGGTCGTCGAAGTCGGTGGGCCAACAGTCCTTTCCATCTTTCTTGCCTTTGCCCGAATAGTAATCCTGGTGATGCACCGTGATGACATCGCGATGAAAAGGCTTGCTTCCGGCCGACCCGGCGTCGTACCAGGCGTCCCAGAAGGTGAGATATGAGGCGGATTTCGTATTGCCGAACATCGCATCGTACTGCTCCTGAGTGAGTTGACTCGTTTTCACCTGCTTGTTTGCAACCCTTGCGCACATCCCTTTCAACGCGGAGCCGGGAATCGTCGGCATGCCGTAGGTGTGGTGAGTAGTCAATCCGATCTCCATCGGCGATTCGTTTCCCAGCCCCACTGCCATTGGTCCCTCCAACTCCATCGAAAACAGGACGATGCCGGAGTCCTTCTCCATCGCCGTCTTCCAACGTTCGAAGGCGGTTTTGTACGCCTCACTAGCAGGCGAGTTTTCTGCCGACTTGAAGAGGGCATTCGCAGAGACATGCTTGTCGTCAGTCTCAGGAAGATACCGACTCAACGCCAGCCCCGGATGATGCAGGAGTGTGTTGGCGCTCACCTCCAGCAGATTACTTCGTTTCGCAGTTGTCATTCCACGCCTCCTTTGTCGTTATCTTGCCCCGCGTCGACCTTCAAAATCGAGACCGCAAACCGCTTGAAATAGACCCAGGCGGAAAGCACTCGCCGGGTGTAGAGAAGGTAGGTCATCGTGTCTGCCTCCTGAATTAGTTCTATAAGTTGCTCAGGTTTTGCGTCGGGCTTGTCGATAAGTCCTGCTACATGAGCAAGCAAGAGAGCATGCGCCTTTCCTCGGTCTTTACCGTTCACCGCCTTGGAAAGCGAGAACGCCACTGCCTGACACAGTCCGCAGGTCATCACCATCACCGGGAAGTTGTGGCAAAGTCCGCCGTAGATTTTACGGGTCTTGTTATCCTTGTCGGGGTAATCCGCATCCACCTTGCTGACGCACTCTTCGGCAAAAATGAGGTCTTTCTGAGATTTCGTCTTGTCCATCATTTCACCGCCAATCGGCAAAGCCCGCGCCCGACTGAGGATTTCCCGCCGATCTGAACGGTATCAGGAAGTTTCTTGATCAAGTCGCTCAAAACGCTATTCGTTTGATCCTTTATATGCCCTGCGTTCATCATGATTCCGCTGAAGATCGCCTCTGCAGGAACCGCCTCCTCGTACCAGAGTCCTCCTCTGTTGGAGTCAACTGTCTTTGTATCGTCCTTCAGTGAAACGTGCGCCGAAACATCCGTCGCCGTCTCGCACAGGAAGCTGAAAATCTCATCGGAAACGATTGCGAATCGGGATTTGAAGGCTGCCTTCTCACCGGCATCGAAGATCATGTCTGCAATCTTTCCCCCAAAAGCATCCGCAGCGTTCTCCCCTGTGACTATCAAGTCCAGGTCCTCCAGATAGACCGTCTTCTTGGCAGTTTCCGTGAGAACTGAGCCTGCGCAGAGCTTCACCACTGCTCCTGAAAACTCATCGATTGATCCGAGTCCAGACTCAGGGTGGAGGCGATTGAAGCGCGTAATTGCGAGCGGGCAGGTGACATAGGCGAAGGTTCCGTAGAAGCTGCGAACTGGAAAACAGAGAATGTGCGCGTCCGTCAGTACCACTTTTCCGGCGGACATTTCCTCCCCGCCTTCCTGTTTTTTTCCGAACGCTTCATCAGCCAACCCGGCTCCTTTCGCCGAAACTGCATCTCTCAAGACGCCCTTGACGCCGCTTCCGGGGAGCACGGGCCAGCCGGTCGCTTTCTCCCGCGCAATCGGAAGATCGATGATCCCGACGCCCTGCCCGGTTCCGGAGTGCACCGGAGTGATCGCATGTAGAAAATATCGTTTTATCTCGCTCATTTATTCTCTCCTTCAGTTGAATCTTACTCGCTATATTCCCAGACGCCCCAAAGCGCCAATCCGAACCCGTCCAATCGATCTTGCTCAATGTCGCACACCGGTTTCAGCCAGAGGTTCTCCACCGGAAGTTTCTTGTCTCCCACTACCTCAAAGAAGTAGACCGAGCCGGCGGGAACCATCCAACGAACAGGCTTCGGACACCGGTTCGCGAAATCCCACCCGCTGACAGGTTCTCGCCTGCCGACTGCGGCGGAGATCAGCTTCAACCGAACTTCCGCTCCCTCAGGCGTTCCGATCAAGGCGTCGCCCTCCTTTTTCAGCCAACCCGGCAGCCACCCTCCACCGAAGATCGCAGGGGTCGCAAGAATCATCCGCACCCTCATAACTGTCTTAAATTTGTCGATGAGAGTCTCCGGGCATTTGGGCCATACTCCCTCGTCAGCCAATTCGACATTCGCCAATCCGCGCTCTCCGCCCAGAGTTCCGACTCCGGCTTGCAAACTCGCCTCCACTCTTGCGATCAACGACCAACACTCTTTCGTTTTCATCTTCTCGCCTGATTCGCTCTTATACTTGCCCGGGTGGAGATCGGCGTTGTAGTCTTCGAAGCCCAGTCGGTTGACGCTGAAGAGCATCCCGTCTTTCGCTGTGCCGGTCTCCGAGTTGATCGCCGCGCTAACACGATTTTCCGTCGGCAATCCGCCATAATGTTCTGTCTTTTTATCCGAGCCTGAGGCGTTTTCCAGCCAATCGAACATGCTCTTTTGCGACCAGTATTTCACTCCCGACAGAGGTTTGCAGTCTTGAGTGACGGAGAGAGGGATCATTCCTTCCGGCAGGTCCGTCCCTCCGGAAGCGTTTTTCTCCGGTCGCAGGCTCATTCGCTTTTCAATTCCACCCGCCTCGTCTTTATAAAGTACGGCGTCGGCGGGCGCGGGGAATACAATCTTCTCGTTTCTCAGCAGGAGCGGAGAGTGAACTTCGATTTTCCTGGCTTCTTCCGCGCGAGTCTTGTTCCATTCCCAGCCCGCTTGATTGCCGTAATAGGTGCGCACGAATCCTGCTAGAGTGTAAGGGTGGGGAAGCGACAGCGATCGCGCGGACTGAGCGCCTTCCTCCGCGCCGAAGGGTCTGCCGTCTCGAAACAGAAGCGGGTCTAGCCCGGTGATTTTCAGGTTCGTCATGAGTTTTTCTCCTGTATCTTTTTCACTTCCGGACCCGGGAATGTCGCCAGAAACCGGGCTATCACAAGCCGGTTTGCAAACGACTCCCATTTTTCGTAGCTGTCGAGCGAGACAAGCATTCGATTTTCTTTCGGGTTCTCGCAGTAGCTGAGCAATTTTTCGAGAACCTTACTGCCGCCTTCCTCTCCCTTTTTGCGCTTCAGAATGCGAACGACTTCCTGACGTAATCGCTCGATCTTTTCGGAACCTTCGTAGCAACCCTTCCAATCCTTAACCAGGCCGCGAAGTTCATAGGGAAACCCACGAGACAGCCCGCCCCCAAACGCTTTTATCCAGATTTCCCACGCCGTCCCATCAGGTTTCTCATCCCACTTTTCAGAGACAGTCATCGGCGCGCCTCCGCGAGTGTGAAGCGCTACTGCAAGACTGTTTCGAGTTAATTTCGCAACTCCTTCCGCATCCCTCGCATGCTGCAATGAGAGCTGCAGGTTCTCGAGATGATGCACGATCGCCACCCCGACTGAGAGCGTGCCGCCCTCATTCGACCCAGACTTCTCCAGCAGAGGCTTCATTCTGATTTTGAACTCCTCCGCGAGCGCTTTCGCACAATCTAGAGCGCTATTCACCGGCAGGAGGGCGAGCACATCGTCGCCTCCGGTGTAGACCGGATGACCGAGATGTTTTTCCACGATCTCTCGCGCCTCGCTTGCGAATTTGGAAAGCGCACCTGAGAGAGCTTGATGCTCCTCGCGAGCCTTCAACCCGCCGATTATTTTGCCCATCCTGTCCCCATCCGCCACTAAAATCGCATAGTAGGGCTGAGGCGCAGAGACATTCGCCTTACTAAGTTTGTGATTGGCGCTTCGACTTAGTTTTTTTATTTCTCTGACAAACGAATCGTCAGTTCCCTCCCAGCTGTCTCTGAGAAAAGCGTCATCAAGCATCCACTCTGTCCCTTTAACTAACTGTTGGATTTCAATCATCTCATCCGAGGCGAGTACATTCAAAGAAGGCAAATGGGTTCTGATTGCCATTGCGGATGTGGAAGGAGCATGACTTTTTTGCCCTGAGAAACGTTTTAGAACTGATATTGCATCTAAAGTTTCTGTCTTCTTCAATCTCCAATCTTTCAATTTTTGAAGACATTCCTCTGTAATAGCCTGTTTGCTTACAGGCAGGACACACTCTCGAGAAGGATCGAGCGGACTTTTGGGTCTGCCCTCACTGAGCTTTGGCTGTGTGAAATCGCGAAGCGCCTTCCTCCCCGCCAGCAAACGATCAACTGTTATTCGATCCTCTTCATAGTTTTTGAGCGGAACCCAGGCGGCGTAGAACTCCAGGAAGTTTTCGATCTGCTCTTCTGCCAGACCGGCAACTATCCCATCGACTTTGACTTTTTTCCATTCGGAATTGAGAAAGTCTTTCGCCGCCTGTTTCGCTCCGTCGGCAATCATCTCAGGGACTTCCCCTACATTCAACAGGACTAATATTTTGTTGGGAGCTTCGTCCGTCACTTCAGCCGGAAAGATCAGTTTCCCCTCCTCCCCTACGCCCTTCTCCCCTACGTATTTTGCAACTACTTTCGCGATGTTCACGAGCAACTGCGACCCGGCATAGAGATCGTTCGTGCGCCGAGACGCCGAGATGAAATCCTGCACGGGACCTATGGAGATAGCGAGTAAATACTGTGTCATTTGATCACCTCGATTTTTGACTTCCATGTTTTTGCTGCATAGTCTAGGAGCGCCTCGCGCACCGGTTTTCCAGTCATTGGCGTAACTTGATTGCGCTCAACAGGAGTCAGTGCAGTTTGAACTGGACTAATGTTGAATATATGTACATTTGAAGTCAGTTTGAGGTTTCCGCCATCCCAGGCGTGTGGCGAATTCAGAACTAGAATTAAAGGACTGAATGTTCCGTTACTGTTGGCTCTTGCTTTGGTAATCACTGGCGATGCCATTCGAGTGTATTTTTCGAGTTCAAGAATGTGCGTCGGAGGATCGCCGTACTTCTCATCCTTAAATTGAAACACAATCGGCAACCCCAAATCCGCTCGTGGAAATCCTATCTGCACAGAGTGAGTAGGTGAATGATTCGGGCTGGAGCTTCTACAAAGTCTTCTGATCGAGTCTGGCTCTGGCCAACGAGATCTTCCGGGGATTCTGTTTACCCCTTGATTTCGCGCGAAATTTTCTTTCTGCCGAAAATCTCTATAGAGGTTAACTGAAGTTTTCCATGCTTCTACTGCATCTCTGACCTCAGGACCGAGAATGTAGCTAGAATTGTAAATCGTTGGAATCGCGTCACACACAGTTGATGTTAAAGCAGAAGTAGAAATAAAATCATTGCACGCAAGTGAGCCACATCCTCGGCGAGTTCTAGCGCCTATCCCACCAAAAGCTATCCAATAGTGAAGCGTGTTGTGCAATATTTCTATTGAAGAAGGCTCTAATTCAGGATCATATCGCAAGATAAGTTTGAACTCAAAAGGAGAAGACATTTTAGATGGAGGTTCCACAATTCGTTTCTTCTCTGCTTTGCCTTTGAAAGGAAAAAGAGCATAGCCAGGAAGTTTTCCAAAGTTCGGCAAAGAATTGAACTCGCCTTTTTCATTTTGCTCATAGGTTGCACAAGGTTCCGTTGCAAAATTTGTTGTTACTACGCTCACAGAAACCTTGCCCTGCCCGCCACTTGCGTTGCCACCCTTGTCTATATCGGCAGAGCTGCCCCACAATTCCGACTCGGCTTTATAGAGCTTTTCGGATGTGGAGTATTGCGCCCCGGCGGTGGCGCGCCACCAGAAACGCAGGTGCCCCCGGATGGCGGCGGCGCGAATGGGTTGAGCCTCGTCGATTTCGCGAGCGGTGTGTCCGCCGCCAAACATGGGCGTGATGAGTTTGAGTTGCAGGGTGATCGTGTGCGTGTCTGCCGCTTCCGGAGTTTTCCAGGCGGGCAAAGTGAGAGATGCGGGAGGTTTTCGGGTCATATTCGGTCTCCAGATGGCGAGTAGTGAGTGGACGAGGCTGTCCGTCTAGCCATTTGGGGGGACTCGCAAAATTGCGGGTTTCAAGACCAAATGAGGGTAGGATACCACGTCTGCAGTCGGTTGGTCAAGGCGAATTTAGAAATTGTTAAGAAAATTCGCCGAAGAAAACGATTTCAACCCCAACAAAGTTCCTGATAGGCGCACTCTTTGCAGATGGGCAGGGGCTTTTCAACCATCGGCGGGACGGGCTGTTCGCGGACGAACAGGATGCCCGCGATGATCTTTTCGAGGTCGGCTTCGTACTGCGGCGTAAGTTCAACCTCGATTTTTCGCTTTTGAAGGGGGTAGTCGATGACGCCGGTCGTGACGACTCCTTTCTCTTGTTTGAGATAGTAGAGGTAGTAGAGCAGTTGGTAGAGGGCGGCTTTCTCGCCGCTTTTGCTTTTTTTGATCTCGTGGACTTTGCCGTCTTCGGTGAAGTCGATTCGCAGGAGGTCGTCCACGAGAATGTCTTTTCTGGCTTTGTCCGGGTAGCTGTCTTCGTGGAGGAGAGCGCCCGCTGAGACGCTCTCTTGCCCGGCGTTGCCGCCGGAATGCTCCTGCTCCATGCCATGCGCGTACCACCATAGACGCCTCGGGCAATAGACATAGTACTGAACCTCGGTTCCGCCGATTTTCAATTCACGCAGGCTTGGCGGCTTCATATCGTTAGCAGAAGTTTCGATCATCGCTCACCTTCAATCCTAATTCCGTCGTATAGTTTCTGATGTCTTCAAGAAGAGTAATTCCCATAAATGAGTCGTCGATACGCCCTAACAACCTTGCTTCGTCGCAACTCATTCGTGCTTGGACTACACTGTCACGCATCTTTCTTAATTGCTCTTCGATTTCCATCCCCTTTTGACGACATTTTTGAAACCGTTTGGATTTTGAAAGTCGAACATTTCTCTTCAAGATTGACAACTCTTCCGCAAGTTGACCCAAAGTTTCGAAATTATTGTCGTTCGTGTTGGGAATATAAAATGAGTAATGTTCCCCTTCTTGATGGATTAGTTTGAATTTCCCAACATCTTGGAAAGCCGCATCTTGCATGCATAGCAGAAGGTTGCTCTTGATAACATCGTCTCTGAGTTTCGGATGACTTCCAAATTCTAGATTATTTTTAATTTCATCAAAAAACTGATCTTGGATTTTCAATACCTCACTTTCCGACATAGGAGAAACTAGGGATTTCACAGTGAAATCGAGAAACCAACTCCCAATCCCTACCTGATAAATGGTTGCCGCTCTTGATTTTTCATTTTTCTTGATATTTACTAAGATGACTTGCCCTTTCATATCAATAAGTCTATTGTTTCTGTTACATCTTCCTGCGGCTTGGACTAGATTCGGAAATGGACACAGATCACGAAATACGACTGGAAAGTCGATATCGACACCTGCTTCAATGAGTTGCGTGGTGATGAGAATTATAGGTGGTTTTTTGTCAAGGTCATGACATCGAGCGATTGTTTTTCGGCGATCCTTTGGCGTAAAAAGCGTATTTAATAATAAAATGCCTGGCTTATTCTTATCTGGGTTAAGTGCGGCATATAGTTCACGAGTATCGCAAATCGTATTAAGCACAATAAGTATAGACTTGCCGTATTTTGCTTGTTCCATAACCGCCAATTTCAAATCATCGATTGAGTTGGTGTCCCAACTAGGTCGGACGATGTATCGATCGAAACAAGACTGCTGAAAATGACTTTCACCTACTAACTCGATGGGTGGTGTATAGTCTGGAAAGAATTTTTCAGGCTCCAAATTTGAATTAGTTGGAATTTTAAGGCTCGGCATCGTCGCTGTTGAAATGATCACATAGGAGTCGAATTTTTTGCAAAAAGCATCTAGGTAGGCTGCAAAAAATACATATAGACGAGGAGGCAATGCTTGAATTTCGTCCAGGATGATGATGGATTTGGCAAAATTGGGCAATTTGAGAAGGGCTGAATTCCGATTGCTCATCAATGTTTCGAAAAATTGGACGAATGTAGTTATTACAAACGGGCTGTCAAAAGTGAGTTCAGCGAAATCTTCTTTTAACAGTTCCTTTGCTGCTTGAGGGTCATCATTCGCCCTTTTTAACAGTTTGTCTATCTTAGGATGGCTAGCAGCGGAATCGGCTCTAAGAACTAGATGGCTTTTATCGTCAAGTAACTTCGCACAAATATCTGCTACCTGCTCAGTAATTGATAGAAAGGGTAAGCAATAGATCAGTCCATGTATTCCGAGTATATCTTTGTCGCTATTTCGGAAATTCAAAATTAGATTGAATAAGGAGAGTAGTGTCAGTGTTTTGCCGGCTCCAGTCGGAGCCGTTAAGCAGAAAACTCGTTTGTTGTCATCAAGCGCGTTTTGCAAATTCATCATCGCTTCTATGCGAATATCTGAACGAGCTTTATTTAGTTGCTTTTCTCCAGCGGAGTCAGGCTCTTTATTTAATGCCAGAGATAATTTATTATTAACTGATACGATATTGTTTGCTCTACGTTCGCTGTCATTGTCGCTAGCGTCACGTTTATCAGACTCGATCAGTGAGGCAAATCCAAACTGCGTATCAAGGAAAAATTGAAGAGATGATACTTCAATTATAAAACTATGGAACTTATCCAATAGTTTTAAATTCTTGGAGTCCAACATATCAAAACTTTTATGTGGTATGAATTGACTCAAAAGTTCGGATATGGGAAGTTCTGGGCTAGAATTCAAGAACTCTGTCATTTTCTCACGTTCATCAATGCTAAGAATTCCATCAGCAAAATTCGGAAGATTGCCATGATGATGAGCAATTAACGCAATAACGCTTTTGAATTCTTCAAAATTCAATCTTAGATACTGCAAGGAATTCTGTTTTACAAAGCATAAGAAGGCATATGCAGATAAGCATGAATGATTTGAGTAATTCCCCTTTGGAAAAGCGGAATTCGGAAGTTTTGCCTGAAAATGTGGGTTTAATTTTCCTAAGTCATGGAAAATAGCTGCAATTTCAGCGATTCGGAGCGATGTGCGCTTCTGAGTCCCTAAAATAACTCCAGAAATGTGATCTGCCAGCTTTTTATGTTCGTGAGAACGATATTTGTTTAGATCAGACACCATTTTTCTCCTCTCGAAAATTGAAAGTGTTCACCCTCAAATGACTCAGATTGCCCAGATGCAGGATACACCACCTCGACATACCGATCAGGTAAATTCCAGAAATCATTTTGGTACGTCGGCAGTCGTTCAAAGCTGAGTTGAAAAGGTTTTTGACCATTCCACTCTCTAGCTAGCGGAATGTCACGGCGCACAAACCCTTTACACTCGAATTTACCACTTTCTCTCTGTACTATGTTTTCTTCTGGCTGTCCAAGTTCGGCCGGGCAATTATGCAATCCAAGCACTGGAGTGTAACAGGCTTCGCTATCAAGAGTAGATTGAAAAAAACGGTCAAAAATATCTAATGATCTTTCATTCTGAAGCGCTATTGCTACTGTGAAATCCGGATGTTTTAGCAACTCCATCTGTTTAGGTCCGATTTCTTTGTCAATAGGGCGCATTGTGAATGCCCAAGACACTTTTCGGATTGAACGGTTCAAACTCACTCCATAGAGCAAATCATCACAGAGTTGGGGGAATAGCGGGAGCATAGCACGGCGCTCTATTCCAAGTACGGCCCCTATCAATCCAACAAAGGCAGTTTTGGTAATAAAGTCATGGGTCATAGGGTTGTTGTTAGTTTCAGGGCGGCGGAAGTGCCCCCACTGCCCCGAAACACGTATAGTGAAACCTTTCATCTCTATTTCTCCTCAGGATAAAGAGGCATGAACTCAAAGACTTTTCTTTTGGCGTCATTGAGGTTATTTATGGCTGTTTTAAAGCCGTCGATTTCCGTGTAGAACAACACTTTTTCGACAGAGGGATTTTTACCCAACTTGTCCTTCAATCCATTGAAATCAAGCGTATAATCCTCGGAGGAACGATAAGCCATCTCTTTAATGTCCGGATTTGGATTGATCCTAATAAGCTTGTCTAGCCCGTAAACTTTCTTATTTGGATGGGAGTAAACTACCTGTAGAAGAAGCAGTGAGTTCTGATTAGACTTTGAGCGAGTATTGGCGTTGTTGATGCTTTCCCACATAGCGCGAAACATTGTTGATACATCTTCATCCGTTAATCCAGACTGCCTGGCTGAATAAGGGTTGATCCATCCATGAATTTGATTCAGAGCGTAAGGTACAACTGAACTCGTCCCAATTGTTCCTCTCTCGTTCTCAGTTTTTGAAGAAAACACCGAAGTATTCTGGTGCATTCGTAATTCCACTGTGTTCAGGGAAGGATTTAGCAGTGCAAATTGAATGGGACCAGTTACGTTCACATTCAAGTTTTTGAACTTTTTTCCTTTGAATGGCTCATCAGTATCTTTTGCAGTTGATATTCCCCCGAATAAGCGGAAATCAATGCAGTTTTTTAATAACTCCAAGATATCCTTTTGATCCGGATGCTCTAAGATCAATTCTTTGATACGATCAGCAGCAGTGACGCCTTTCCCTTCAGTCGCGCCTTTATTACTGACGAATATCTTGTTACTGTTCAACTGTAGCCAATCTCGAATGAACCGTTTTATACGAACGTCACTTACAAGCGAACGTCTGGTTTCTTCGTCGTACCGTTGCTCTCCTGTAAAAGGATCGCCGTTTGGTACAGAATAAATGCTGTCATAGAAGAACAGAATTTCTGACTTGGGCAAAGTCATCGTTGTACTCTGATCTTGTTCGTTAGTTTGCATGTGGATTCCCCTCTATTTCGAGTAGTAGCCTTCAAAAAAACCGAAGGCGCATTCGTTCTTGTCGTATTCATTGCCTATAGCATTGATTCGTTCGATTACGTCAGATGCTACTTTCCTTTCATCCTCACCCATCAAGTTGTGATTGATAAGTTTCTGATTTACGTCAATGAAGAGTGAAAGAAGATGACTCTTCGTTGCAACTCTGCTGGATAGGCGTCCGACATATGACTTCTCAAAGGCTTTGATTGGAGAATTTTCTCCTGAAAGCGGCCGAGCCAGTCTGCCGAGCATATACCCAATGTCCTGAATCGGTGTCGTTGGCACCTCCTTGACATTATTATTAACAGCAGGAGCGGCTTGGGAGATAGTTACCGTTTCCATTCCGTTTTTCTGGTTCCTTTCGTTGTGCGTCCTCTCGTTTCTAATAGCAACGAGAAAGTAATAATTGAACTTCAGCAACTTAAATGCGGGTAGCTTACCTCCTGTTTTTCCAGGGTTATCATTTCGAATATTTGCCTCGACTTTTTCGATAAATGCGGGCAATAGGTATGGATCGTCAAAATAAGTTCCACCGTATATTTTGGGCAAAGTTCTCATCAAGTGACTTTGGTATCTTTTTTTCTCTCTGCCGAAGTCGCCGAAGATATTCAAGAATGAACCTGATATTGTCAGCCCTCTTTCGGATTTACTAATACCTTCTCGAAACATCATATTTTCGATGGTCTTACGTTTCTCCCTAACTCTGCCGCTAAGATACGAAAGGAAACTTTTCTCTAAACCAGACAGAGAAACAAGATCGTTATCCGGACCTGATTGAGGATGCTTGCTGATGATGAAATCGAAAGATAGTATTTCATCATCAACTCCTTCTAAAATGGATCGAAACATTTCATCTGGATCATCGCTTAGCAGTGCCCTTTGGTTTGACCCCTTGATCTGTTCTTCTTTCTGCTCTTGATCGGTATTATCAAGAGATGCACTTTTTGTAAAGAAATTCTGAAGCTGTTTTGAAGATAAATTTTCCCCCTTTGGTAGCACATACACTCTCAAACTGAAGTTAGAGAAAGCAGCTTTTTTAGAACAATCCAACGAATAGACTAAATCCCAAAAATCCTCTTCATCGTGAAAATGGCGTACTTTGTGGTGGTTATCGAGAGATAATCTAGGGACATTATCGCGATCCTTGCTCAATGTTTTGTAAAGAAAACTGTTAATCCTATACCCTCCTTGATTGGGAGTGGGACAGAGGAACGTTTTTAAAATTTGATGATTTATCTGTGTCAACAAATCATCATGTTCATACCAGCTTAATCCAGCAAAATCAAAATGAATATAACATGAAGGATGATCCTTGAGAATCCGAATCAGCTCATCGTGATTCGTATACTCTACAGGTACGCCATCGAAGCTAGTTTCAGTTTTTACTGTTGTGAATGAATCATAAAATGCTTTAATTCCAGTGCCTTCAAATTTAGTTATCTCAGTTTTGCTCCTAGCATGAGAATCAGGTTTATTCGCTGTTGCCAACTGGAAATTGCAAATTTCGCTTTTTTTGTCACCATTTTTTTTCAACTCAAGGCTACGAAATATATCTCCCGTAATGTATTTCTTTTCTACATCACTGCCAGATGTTTTGTAATCGAGATAAAGAATTTTATGGCGGATAAAATTTTCATCCTCGATTTCAGTTTTGTTCCGTAAATCAAATGAGTAGTCCTTCGGGTCAACGCTTACAGTAAAGTATTTGATTCCCGAGGTACTTTCTGAAGGAGTTTTTAAGAACCAATGGGATTTGAGTCCCTCGACCCCTTTAACTTGGCGAAATGTTCTCCCGATTTGTAAGAGTGTTTCCAGCGACATATATTCCTCCTCTAAATTGCCATGATATGGGTGATTTGTAGTTTTGGATTGTACCCCGTAATGATTGTTATATACAAAAATTGACAAAACCAGTGACTAAAGAGTATTATCCTATGTGTGAGGGCAACGATATTGAAACTAATGCTTGTTATATTGAGCAAATCAATTTGTAATCGAATCGCGTCCCTCCTTCTTCTGAAGCAATTCTGGTGAAATGGAGTTATAAGATGTACGCAGGCATAGACTGGTCTGGAACCCCAGATATTAGAAAGGGAGTCCAAGAACCTGACTTGTATGTCGCCTGTTGCGTCGTCATGCCCGATATCGACGAAGCGAATCGCTTTCTCGACGAGTTGCGAAAAAGGCGCCATCAGGCATTCGACTATGAATTCAAAGGATACCATTCCACAGAGGAGAGCCAAAAGGAGCTTATCGAGTATGTTTTGGAAGTTGGGAAGGCAAGCACTGTTATCGTAGGTAAAAGGGCTGTAGAGTCGAGTGTCGGAGTGGAGATTTTTGCTCATCCCGATAAATTGGCGATAGCGACAGGGAGAATGATACTCAAAAAAGCATTGGGAGAGAGCGAAATTCGGACTGTTTGGTGCGACGAAGAGCTTTCGAAGGAGAAACAAAAGAGGTTCAATACAGCCATCCATAAAGATGCAAAATCTTTGTGTAGGAAAAGCCCGAAGATAAGGCATGATGCCTCTCATAAATCGAACATGATTCAGTTGGCGGATACTGTCGCATATATGATTCAAAGAGACGCGCTTGGCAGAGTAAAATTGGATAGATTGAAGCGGATAGTTAAGAAGTTGAAAGATACGGGAGCTGTGGAATGCTACAACACTGAAGACGACCTGCGACCCTATCTCCAATTCTGAATTGGAGCAGACCACCCTAAAAGCAACTCTTCGAGGCGCAGGAACAATTACAATTGTATTATACCATGACATAGTAGTTTTGTAAAATGAGTTCATATAATTTATCTCGGAATTTCAGAAATTGGCAAAAGCAGTCGGATTAGTAAAAACCTCATTCACCCCTCGCAGTATTTCCGGTTGCCACCTCCGCCATGCCGAACCCCAGGCTGTTCTTCTCCCCGAAGCCCGTCTTATACCCCACTCCAATCAGCGCCGCCGAACCCGAAACGACGAACGGACACAACGCCCCGATCACGTCGATCCCCTGCTTCACCGTGATCTTCTTCGTGCCCCCCCGGTGTCGCTCGTCCGCCAGATACCGCGCGTCGAACTCCAGCTTGAAGCTCTCGTCCACGGGCGCCGCCCCGTCATGAAGCAAACCGTACTTCCGAAGCAGATTGCAACGAACCGCCTCCGAAAACGCCTCCCCCTCCAGAGGTCGAAGATAGTGCGTGCGCCCGTCCGGCAGTCGCTTAGAAACCACGATCGGCGTCAGGCAAGTGAAGCGCATAGGCGAGACGAACGCCGGCTCAGGCAAAGCCGAAACCTCCGTGATCCTCAGCGGAACCGCCCCCAATGCCAACTCATGCCCCGCAGACAGCAAGCCCGTCGCGCTGTGAACCAAAAAGTCCTCCCTCGGCGACGACACCAGCCACTCGATGCAGCCCGGACGCACGCGAAGATGATCCCCCTCCGCCCTTCGCCGATCCGCCGGAATCCTCAATCCCGAAAAAGTGAACAGCTTAAACCGGCGAAAAGAGTCGTCCTCCAGGTGATAGCCCTCGTCATGCAGAAACTTCGCAAACTCCGGGCTAGAGGTCTTCAGCATCCCATAAAGCATTCCGCTCAGCTGATATTGATGGTTCATCGGGAGCAAAACCTCCCGGTCAAGTTGAAACAGAATACGCAATCTCATCCCTCGCCCTCCCTTCCAATTCAATTTTCATCGTGAAAAAACGTTTGCCTACTGAGCTTAGTCAACCCGACGCTTCCGAACCGGAAACGAAAGTGAAAAAAACTGCTCAACACTCAAAAACAATGTATTGGTAGTATTCACCACGCTGGTATTTATACCTTCCCTATTTTGAACGGCTACAAAAATAAAAAAAAACATGCTTCGCTAATCTTCATAGGTTCGTCCCACCAATAGATATTGCGCAAAAGCGACGGACTGGAGACCAGATTCAAAATTGGAAGTCTGGCTCCAACAGCGCCTCGGTCGCTATGCACGTACTTGTCTCAAACCTCCGCCGCCGGAGCTTGCTAACCCCGTCTTGTCAAGGCGGGGTTAAGCCCTTCTCCTAAAACCCCCTCGAAATAGTCACTCAACTAGACCTGTGAATGGTTCTTACAGTCGCATCGGCACGCTCTTTCACGGGAGTGATTCCGATTCGCAGACGAAATTTGACACTTGGCGGCGAGAACGGCTATCCTATACTATTCTCGTCCGAAGGATGATTGATCGAAGGCGCGTAGCGAGGGTATTGAGACACTTGATTCGCGTGAAAACCCTGGTAGAAAAAGGACGCTCCCAATGCCATTGACTCGAAGAGAGACGCTCGCGCTCGCAGTCGCCCTCCCCATACTCGCCGCGAAGAGCGCAGATGCCCAGGCGGCCGCTTCGATAGACCCGCGCGCCCCGGTTCACCGTCATCCGCCGCTCAATGTCGTTGTTCAAAAGGACGGCGTGCAGGCGAAAGGCTATCGGTATGCGCCGCCAAAATTGCAATCGGCACCTGAAAAGGCGAAATGGATCGGGCTATCGGAAGTTCAAGCCAAGGCTCCGATCGTTCTGTTCCGGCGAGAGTTTCGTCTGACGGAGGTTCCCAGGGAAGCCGTCGCGTCGCTCAGCGCGGATATCTCCTACCGACTCTGGGTGAACGGCAAACTCGCGTCACGAGGTCCCGCAGACATCGGAATGGACTACGATCGCACTCCCACAGGAAAATGGTTCTTCGACGTCTGCGACCTGACAGCGCTCTTAAAAAGAGGCGTAAACGTTCTTGCGTTCGAAGTTTTCGCGCAACCGCTCATTGGATGGGAAGGCTCGCGACAGCCCGGACATCTCCTCTGCGAACTGCGCGACGGCGAGAAAATCTTGATGGCGACGGACTCGGATTGGCAGGCCAGCGCTTCCGATCATTGGAGACGACGAGACGGACGCTGGAGTTGCGACCCTGAGCGAGAACCCAGAGGTTGGCGACAGTCCGGCTTTATAGGCGAGGGCTGGAGTTCGGCGAAAGAGGTTCAAAATATCTGGCTTCCTCTCGTTCAAAGCGAAATACCGGCGCGAATGGAGGTTGCATATCCCCACCTGGAATTCAAGCGAATCTCGCCCAACGTGAGTTTGACGGGAGCGAAGTTCCCGGTCTCGATCACAGGGCAAGGCGAGTTCTCCGTGCGATATGACCGGGTGATCCCCGCTTTCATCGGGTTGCGCGTTCGCGGCGGAAAAGGCGGAACCCTGCACATCGAGCCGAATGAACCGGACGCGCCGGGACACAATCGTGCCGTTGACATCCTCCTCTCAGGCGCGGAACAGACTTTCGAACTTCCGTTTCTAGACAGTTTCTCAGTCATCAACCTGCGAGCGACCGGACTCCGAGAGCCGCTAGAGATACTGGACGTGAAATCCGTTTTCGCCTCTCAACCTGTCGCCTATCGGGGAGAGTTCGAGTGTAGCGATCCGGAGCTGAATCGACTCTGGCATGCCTGCCGATGGGCGACTCAAATCTGCTTGCAGACCCATCACCTCGACTCGCCGCACCATCAAGAGCCTATTTCGGACCCCGGCGACTACATGATTCTCTCCCTCAACAACTACGCCGCCTTCTTCCAACCCGCCCTCGCCCGGCAGGATCTCCGAAAATACGCCTGGATCATGGGGCAGTGCAAAAACCAGGTTTTTCACACGAGCTACGCCTTGCTCTGGTTGCAGATGTTGATGGACTATTTCGATCATACGGGGGATGAGCCTCTGATTCGAGAGTTGGCCCCTGCTGTCTTCTCGCTCATCGACACCTTCACGGGCTATCGGGGAAAGAACGGTCTGCTTTCCGAATCGCCGAACTATATGTTCATGGATTGGGTCGATATCGCTGGTTTTCCGGGGCATCACCCGCCCGCCGTCATAGGGCAGGGCTATCTGACCGCCTTCTATTATCGCGCACTGGAAGACGCCCGCAGAGTTGCGAAACTGGTTGGCGAAACGGGGCGCGAGGCGAAGTGCGTTCGGCTGCGTTCCGAGGTAATGTTGGCGTTTCAACGAGAACTCTGGTCGGAGGACAAAGGACTCTATCGAGACGGGAAGCCGTTCCAAACCTCCGTTCCTCCCGGGCAATGGTTGCCTGCCGACAAGGAGATCGAAACCTTTACTTCGCATGTCAACATACTCGCCGTTCTATACGATCTTGCTCCAAAGGAGAGAAGCGCGGCAATTTTGGAACGGGCGATGGAGAGCGAGGCGTTCACTTGTCAACCCTACTTCATGCACTTCGTTTTTGAGGCGTTGGCGCACGCCGGACTATTCGAGAAACTCGCCCTCAAGCAGATGAAAAGGTGGAAAATCGTGGAGGAGACTCAATCCCTGCGAGAGATGTGGACAGTCGGCGATCTCAGCCACGGGTGGGGCGCGACTCCGCTTCGTCAGTTATCAAGGCATGTGCTGGGAGTTTCCGTGCTGGAACCGGGCGGAAAGCGAGTCGCGATCTCGCCCAAGTCCTGCGGATTGACGCACGCAAAGGGCGTCGTTCCGCTTCCGATGGGGGACATCAAGGTCGAGTGGGTCATAGCGAACGGCGAAATGAACTTGAAGATTGAGATTCCGAAAGGATGCATGGCAGAGGTCTCGTTGCCGGGATTGACAAAAACTGCGAAATCCGGGGTTAGTCGATATCAAGTTTTACTACAAACGAGAGTTTAGGCAGGCAAAAACATAACCGGAGAAACTCTCGCGAGTTTCTCCGGTCAACATTTACTACGCTTACAGTGAAGAGTAGGTTGTTGCAGAACGAGCGAACCGCTCTCTCTGTTGCAAACTACACGGAAGTATCGTCCGCAAGGGCGCGTCTAATAATGAGATCGGCGATATCCTCGCTTGTGACGTGGTATGATCCGCTCTCAACTTGCGATTTCAACATGGCGATGCGATCTACGCGCAAGTCGGGCAACTCTCTAATGACTTGTCTGAGATGCTGAATTTCGCTCTCGGAAGCCTCGGCCTGTTCGGCAGAAAGCTTCCGCAACTCATTCATCATTGAGACTGAACGAGCCGCCTTTCGGTTGGAAGGTGTCGCTGCAAGCAGACGATTGACCTCTTGCTCTGAGATAATCACGGTTTTGCCTCCTGTTCGGTAAGTCAGACCTTAATAGTCTTGAATTACGTCGAGGACGGCAACCTGGCAACCATTGGGTTCTACCTGTGTTCACGAATCACTCCGTGAACGGGCGATACCTATTAGGCCCATGGCTTTGCGACCCCGCATTTCTAACGGGTTTGCCTTTATCATCTTCGCACATAGTAATTATAGGCAGACATTTGAGTCTTCTTTAGCCTTGCCCAAAATTATTTCACGTTGCATTACAATAACATATATTGAACCGAATGTCAACGCCGAGAAACGTTTTTTTTCAAATTATCCCGATAACTCAAGCGTTATGCAGGAGCAGGCGCGTCGAAGAAGTGATTGGCATTCAGCTCTGATGAAGTAAGAGAATTCAGCGCCTTGCTAGATTTGAAGCGCTAGTAATTTTGGACAGGATATGAGGTCAGGGTATGAGGTATTGAGAGGATGAATGCAAAAGCAAAGACATCTAACAGTCTTCGTATTTATTTTGACGAACCTACCTTTACTGTTTCTGGAATCCGGGGACTTCCGAGCTTTAGAATTCGGGGATTTTCACTGCGTTCAGAAATCAAGAACGCTTGATTCAAAGAATCATCCGCTTCGGTTGACTTTTGAGACATTTTGCGCTATACTATCGAACACAGGAATGTAAGGAGGTTTCCCCGGCTGTGCCGCTGAAAAAAGACATAAAAACCGACGTTATTACTGGAAACGCTCTCCATGAGGGCGACACGGGTTCTCCCGAGGTCCAGATTGCGCTTTTAACCGCTCGCATCACTCAGTTGACTGATCACCTGCGCGAGCACAAACACGATTTTCACTCACGACGCGGATTGATGATGATGGTTGGACGCCGAAAAAAAATGATGGCGTACCTCGTCAACAACGACATCGACCGCTATCGAACCATTGTCGGAAGATTGGGTATTCGCAGTAAAATCTAGCCGATACCCGGCACGACCGCTTATTTTGAATGAACCAAGCGACCGATCCATTCGGTCGTCCGGCGCAGTCGGCAGATCTGAAAGCGATTTCAGGCAAGATCGAGATCAGGGTTCAGGGCAAGGAGAGAAGCGAATAAATCGTCTGTCTCTTTTCCCTGACCCCTCTCTCGGGAATCTATGCTTAAATCAATTTTGGTTTGCCGATTTTTTGCATTTTAGCCGTAATCCGCTTTTCATAATTTGAGAAAAATGCGTTCGATAGCGCCAAATTTCTGACCGCTGTCGCCGCCGAAAATTAAAAACGAATCGAAGAATAAGCGGCTGAAAACTGATACTCTCTGCGCTTTTAGACCGAGGGCGCCTCGTTCTAATCAAGCGCCATCACACGGACCCCATCGCTTCTTCAGACACACAGGAATTTCGCGCACAACTTCACTCAACCGCTGAAAGCGAAAATTGGCAAGATGTTGCATTTATAATGCAACAGCCTGCCCCGCAAATCTGGAACCGTATGGAATTGCAATGCGCCCCGCATCAAAATGAGTGCGGCGGGCGCTGAAAGTAGGAGAAACACTTGTCACATTCAGTAGAACGTGAGCTGGCGGGGCGAAAAGTCCGGATTGAAACCGGAAAAGTCGCAAAACAGTCCGGCGGCAACGTATGGCTCTACGTCGGCGACACGGTCGTCATGGCCAACGCCACAATGAACAAAGAGATACGAAGCGGAATGGATTTCTTCCCCCTCACCTGCGACTACGAGGAACGGAAATATGCGGTCGGAAAAATTCAGGGCGGATTCATTAAACGCGGCGGCAGACCAAGCGAAAAAGCGGTTCTCACTTCCCGCCTGATCGACCGACCCCTGCGCCCGCTTTTCCCCGATGGAATGCGAAACGACGTTCAAGTCATCGCAATGCCCCTCTCAGTCGACCTTGAAAACCTTCCCGACACCAACGCGATCGTCGCAGCCTCCGCCGCCCTGATGGTCTCGGATATTCCCTGGGACGGTCCCGTCGGAGCCGTCCGAGTTGGACGCATCGACGGCGAATTCATCATCAACCCCTCGCAAGAACAACTCGTCGCTTCCACCCTCGACTTCGTCGTTGCGGGAACCAAAACCTCCATCATCATGTTGGAAGCGGGCGCGGAATTCGTGACGGAAGCGGACATACTCGCTGCGATGGACGCGGCTCAAGTGGTGATCACGCAACAGTGCGAGATGCAAGAAGAGCTTCGCGCGCTTGCCGGCAAGCCCAAGAACACGATCATTCCGCAACTTCCCGCAAAAGAGATCATCGACGCGATTCAGGAGAAGATGGGAGCCGAAATTCGAGCCTCCATTCAGAACCCGGACAAAGCGGCTCGCGAAAGCGCCATTGACGAACTGAAAAAAGAGATCGTCGCGAAAGTTTCTCCGGATTTCCCGGATAGAGCCGGCGAGATCAAAGAAGCCGCCGATAAAGCGGTCAAAAAAGCCATTCGACACCTTATTATCGAAGATCACATTCGCCCCGACGGACGCAAGCTCGAAGAGGTTCGCCCGATCAACTGCGAAGTCGGACTGTTGCCGAGAGTCCACGGAACGGGACTCTTCACCCGAGGACAGACTCAGGTGCTCACCTGCCTGACGCTCGGCTCCACTGGAGACGCCGCGAATATCGACGGTCTGGAAGTGGAAGAGAAGCAGTACTACATGCACTTCTACAACTTCCCGCCCTACTCGGTCGGCGAGGTTCGCCCGCTTCGCGGCGCAGGACGACGAGAAATCGGACACGGCGCGCTTGCTCAACGAGCGATGATCCCCGTTCTTCCTCCGCTAGAAGATTTCCCCTACACGATGCTCCTTCAAAGTGAAGTCCTCGAATCCAACGGCTCCACCTCGATGGCGTCAGTCTGCGGATCGACGCTGGCGCTGATGGACGCCGGAGTCAAAATCAAAGCTCCCGTCGCAGGAATCGCGATGGGTCTGATGACGCTCGGAGATCAGTTCGCTGTTCTGACGGACATTCAGGGAATGGAAGACTTTTCAGGAGACATGGATTTCAAGGTGGCCGGCACCACTGACGGCATCACCGCTATTCAGCTGGACACCAAAATTCAGGGCATCCCCCGCGAAATCTTGGTGAAGGCGCTGGAGCAGGCGCGACAGGGACGCCTCCACATCCTCGGTAAAATCGCGGAAGCGATCACGGAGCCGCGTGCGGAGATGAGCCAATATGCGCCGAGCGTCTTCTCGATTCAGATCAACCCTGAGCGAATCGGTGAGATCATCGGTCCGGGCGGAAAGACGATCAAGAAGATCACCGCCGAAACCGGCGCTTCCATCGACATTCAGCAGGACGGAAAGATCTTCATCGCGGCAGTCGATCAGATCGCAGGTAGAAAAGCGGCGGATATCATTCTCGGCATGGTGGGCGAGATCGAACTCGGCTCCGTCTTCACCGGGAAAGTCACTCGACTGATCGGGATGGGCGCGTTTGTGGAGATCGCTCCGGGACGAGAAGGCCTCGTGCATGTCAGCCACTTGAAGAATCCTCCCGTTCGACGCCCTGAAGAGGCAGTCAAACTCGGAGATGAGATTCAGGTTCGGGTCATCGAAGTCGATGGTCAGGGAAGAGTCAATCTCTCCGCCATCAACCTCGACCAACCTTTCGATGCAAGTATGTCGAAA
>JAYVOT010000383.1:0-7030 GCA_043757795.1 Chthonomonadaceae bacterium
GTTTAAGCGCCGGTTCCCCCATTCCGTGAAAGGAGTAGGGAGAAGTGCTTGGCTTGAAGGCTCCGCCGCGAAGGATGTGCGCTCCTTGCGCCTTAACGAATCGAGCCGACTCCATCAACATTTCAGGCGATTCCACTGTGCACGGGCCTGCCATCACGACAAGCGATCCCCCGCCGATCTTCACTCCCCGCACGTCGATGACGGTTCCGGCAGGTTTGAAAGCCTTCCCGACCAGTTTATACGGCTTGAGAATCGCTACTACTTTTTCGACAAACGGCAAAGACTCAAAATGCTCTTTCAGTCCCTCTTTGTCGTTCTCAAGAGCGCCGATGACTCCCACGATGGTTCGTTCGACTCCCTCTGAAATATGCACTGCAAACCCTCTCCGCTTCAAGTCTTCGAGCAACTCTCTTCTTTGAGTCACGCTTGTAGCGGGTTCAAGAATGATTATCATAATGATTTCTCCTGTAAAAGCCCTCTTGCATCGCCGCCATTCGATCAAAATTCAACGGGTTCATATAAGCGACCTCAGTGTCAAACGGAGTTCATTATAGCATAAACGCATTCATCGTTCGTTAAGGCGCGTATCCGCACTTGCAGCTTTCCAGTCTTCTTGAAAACCAGCGCTTTATCCTGCTTTACCAGTTGCACGCAACTCAACGAGATTGCACCTATTCTTCAACTCTCGCACCGGAAATGCGGGAGCGCAATCTGAGCGATAAGAAGTAAAAACATGCAAGTCACAGTTCCTTCGGTTCGGTTTCGGAAATTACAGATAGGTTGGCTCCTGCTCGCTTCTCTAGCGGCTCTCCTCGCAATCGCCGTCGGAGCGGACCTGTGGCGATCCTGGATGAACGACTCATCGCTCTCTTTCGCACCCATCATGCCGATTCTGTCCCTCTTTCTCCTCTGGAGAGAGAGGGACGGATTAAGAAATTGGGATAAAGCTTCCACGCCCGGTTTAGTCATGATGTGCCTATCCGCTCCGCTCTACGTTTGCGCAGTGTGGGCGGACATAGAAGCTCTGAAACCGTTGATGCTCATTGGGATTATGGCAGGCGGAGTGCAGTATCTTGGCGGTTATCGCAACCTTAAAGCCTGCATCGGGGCGTTGGGACTTTTGTTTTTTACCATTCCCTGGCCAACCACGCTCATCGGCAAAATTCAGTTCCCCCTGCAACTCGTCAGCAGTTCCTACGCTGGAATGTTCGCAGGCATGTTGGGGTTTCCCGTCGTTCGCGAAGGGGTGTCTCTTGCAGTGGTTCCCGACCCATCCCTGCCTCCGGTCTATCGAATAGTCGTAGCGCAACAGTGCAGCGGGCTTACTTCTTTGATGGTTTTGCTTGCCCTCGGGTATCTTATCGCCTATCACACGCCCATACGTTTTTGGGGACGTGCAGCGATTTTTCTAACCACTGTTCCGTTAGCGCTCTTTGCAAACGCAGTGCGTCTCACAATCGTCCTAGCCGCAGGGGCGAATCATGGGGCTGCAGTAGCAAAGTGGGTTCACGATCATGAACAACCGGTACTTGTTTTTTTCTGCACGATCGGATTGATCGCACTACGACATTCGTTGTTGCAGGTTAAGGCGCTAGTTTTAGATCAAAACGCAGAATTGGCACAAGATTTGCGTATTAATCTTCAGCAGACATGGTTGCAAGGCATGAGAATAACGGTGATTAATTCACTCCTGCTATTAACGCTGGTTGGCGGAATCTGGGGGCGTCGAGCGGAAGGCGCGGAAACGCAAAGCTCTAATTTTCTATCAAACTTGAATGCGCCTTATCTCGATTGGAAGGCGTCGGACTTCAAGCTTACTGCGGATGAAACCGCAATGCTTCAACCGGACGCACTCTTGCTCAGAAGGTATCGGGACCCTAAAAGTCAATCCTCCGTTGAAATCGCTGTGATCGCCGGACATCGAAAAAAGACCATTCACACTCCGGACTACTGTTTGACCGGGGGAGGATGGGAGACGCTCTCGCAGAGAGATCTGCTTATCATCCTGCCGGACGGCTCCGAGGTTCCGGCAGTGAGATCGTGGCTTTCAAAGGACGGAATGCAGATGACCGCTACTTACTTCTTCACGGATGGAGATTTCTCAACCCGCAGCCTGCCGCAATTTCAAGTGGCGCAGATTGCAAAACGTTTTCAGTCCAGCATTTCACTTGGCGCTCTGGTGAGAATCATCACTCCAATGCGATCAAGCCCGGAGGATACTGAAGCCTTGAGCGACGATTTCGCCCGAACGACGCTTCCAACGATCCTGGGGCGAATGAAACAGGTTCAACGTGAGTCCAACCGCCAATGACGGGATATGCGGTGATCAGCGCAACTTTCGCCGCTCACGTGCATCGCGAGTTTTCAGGAGGAGCTAACGGTCGCAAGGATGAGACCCTCAATCAGAGATGTAATTTTATTTGAGGAGTAATACCGAAATGATGACTTTCAAGCATTTGAAGCGTGCAATTTTTGGAGCTTTGTGCATCGCAGGATTCGCTGCGCTCTCTAATGTCTCAAACGCTGATATCTACGACTTCAACTGGACGACGCCCGGTTCGAACGTCTCGAGCGGAGACGCCGCCGGATCTTACCACTCAATCTCAAGCGAATACGATACTTCGACGCAACGGCTTTCATGGTTCGGCAATTTTACACCGGGAACGACCGCCAATGAGCTTCCAAACGGTTTCACGCTTGCAATCAGCAATGGCCCGAACCCGAAGGGAATTGCCGGGCAACTGGCGCTCTTCTACTTCGATGCGTCGTCAGGCGCGCCAATACTGACAGCCTACGGCTACAATGGACAGGACGCATCAAATACCTTCAGTAATCCGAACCCGCCGGACTTTATCGCCTCCTCAACGATAAATCCAAGTTGGATCAACAGTTTGACAAGTAAAACCGAGGCGAATGGTTCTAGAACCCTGGGTTTTGACATCAACGCGTCGATCATCAACGCGCACATCTCGCCCTACACGCCCCTGGGATCCGTATTCGAGGGCGCGAAGTATGGTCCGAACATCGGGATCTGGTTCCACGACTATGCAGGGCTTAGCGCCAGTTACCAGAGCAACGGATATCTGGCTTCCTGGAATGCTTCCAACCAGGGTTGGTACGACACGTCGAATCAGACGACTACTTCCGTCACTCCCGAGTCCAGCAGTCTTGTCCTTCTGTTCGTCGGATTGGCAGGTCTCTCTCCAGTTTTAGCGCTTCGTCGCCGAAAATAACGGGCAACTCCGGTGAGTACGCGCCTCCGTTTGCACCTCATGTACACAGTTGAATGAAATGTCATTCCAATGAAAATACATGAGGTGCAAACAGGCGTTTACGGTTCATTACGGAAAAATTCGAGAAGGCGATAGTAGTAAATTATGATAGGCAAAGAGAGCGCTCCAAGCCCGAAAGACAGTAGTGACGCCACTCAAACTGTCATAGGCAAACGCAAATATCCGGAATGGTTGCTCCCGGTCGGACTATTTGCGATCCCCCTTCTACTGTTTGCGATCTACTTCAAGGTGATGTTTACAGGGCTTGTCAATCCGGACGCAATGGATTTTGCACAGTTGGCGAGGAATCTGGGCGCAGGCAGAGGATTTACCACCTACGTCTTGCGTCCTCTTGCGCTTGAAGGAAGAATCGATCCCGTACGTTTGCCGGATATGACGCATGGTCCCTTATATCCGTTCGTACTTGCGATTTCTTTCGGAGTTTTAGGCGCAAAAGACTCGGTTGCCGCTTGTATTTCGGGCTTCTTTTACGTTATTACGGTTCCTGTAGTCTACTTTTTCGGCAAACGTTTATTTAATCCCACTGTCGCGATAGCTTCCGCCGCTCTCTTCATGCTCAATCCGTTGGTATTAGACTACGCTGTTTCCGGGCTTCATGTCACACTCTATATTTTTCTCAGCTCCTCTCTATTTTTAACTCTATATCGCCTGGCTGCTGAAGCGAAACAGAACTCCGAGGCGCCGGCTGATCGGATCAATGGGAAGTTGCTGTCGCTCGCCGGAGTTATTTCCGGAGCGCTTTATCTCACCGATTCGGCGTTCTTCTGGATGATACCCGCCCTTATTGGAGCGGTGGCGCTAGTGCATCCTCTTCATAGAGCGAAAGCCGCCATATCCTTCTCTGCCGCCGCTCTGATAGTCATGACGCCCTGGATGTTGCGAAACGGACTCACTACTGGAAATCCGGTTTTCGGACTTAAAGGCGCTGAAGTTTGGATGAATACGCAGGTCTATCCCGGCAGTTCCGGATATAGGCTCTTCTCCGGAGAATTCGTGCCGGACATTAATCTTTTCAACGCGATACTCAGAAAGGCGATGCTCGGCTTCAACCAGATTTTGCGCACGTTGCCCACTATCTCCATCGCGTGGGCGCTTGCGTTCTTCCTTCCAAGCTTGCTCTTCCAATTCAAAGACAAGTCTGCAGAGAACGTGCGCCGGATAGCGCTCGCCTGCTTTGCAGCGCTCACTCTGGAGATGCTTTTCTTCAGCGTTCAATTGCCGCTCTTCGTCGGCATCATAAACGTCTTTATGATGTTCGCTCTGGCTTATGTTCAGCACCTTATTCAGCAGGCGCGACTAAATCGCATCGGCACGTTCTCATTTGTCGGTCTGCTCGCGCTGACGGTGATCTATCCGCTGATAAACGATATGTTTCTAAAAGATCGCCCCCAACCTCTGCGCCTCTCTCCAACCGCGCGCGATCTGGGTAAAATGATGGCTCCCGGAGAAATTTGCATTTCGGATCAACCCTGGGTCACAGCCTGGTATGCGAATCGCCCCTCCGCCTGGATTCCGGCGAAAGATGAGAAAATGGCGGAGCTTCGCAAGCGACTTCCGCAAACGCACTGGCTCTACCTCACTGAACAGACGAGGAGCTTTTCTCCTTCGTGGGAATACGTCTACAGTTCGCTGAACCGTTGGAATACCGCCTGCATCATTGCGGACGTTCAGAAAGCCCCGCGACCGGCGGAGATCGTGATTGATGGAAACGGACAACCTCTCCCCGAGGCTCTCAGCGGCTTCTCATCAGTGGCGGTTCCGCCGGTCTCGAACTTCCCCACAGGCGTCGTCATGGCTAAAATGAACACTGCTTCTGCACAAAACGTGGTGATCCCTGTATCTGACCACTGACGGAATGAAGCAATGGGAGCAACGAATAAGGGGGCGCAGGAATTGGCAGTTCAGAGGGTTGTTCACATCGTCAGCAGCTTGAGCGTCGGAGGTATGGAGCATTTTGCCGTAAGAATGGCCGCCTGGCAGAAGCGCGCCGGCGTGGAGGCGTCCATCCTCAGTCTGCAGGGTTCCGGTCCTCTTCAGGCGGAGGCGGAAGCTGCCGGAGTCCCCGTTATTGCGCTTGGGGGGGCAAACAAGGCAGTCCGAGTATTGAAAGGGATTTCGACGATGTTGCGGCTTCGACCTCAGATCGTGCATGGCCACAATCAAACTTCGGTGCAGTACGCTCTTCTCGGCAGGAAAATGATCGGCGCCAAAGTCCTCATCACAGCTCATGGCAGGGGAAAAGCGGACTATCGGGAACCTACTCAGGAGGAGTGGAAACAGGTGAGCGCCGTAACTGCCGTCTCCGAAGCGGTGGCGGAGGAGATAGGCGACTCGTTGCCTGTCGGGCGACTCTCCGTGATTCTGAATGGCGTCGAAACAAGCCTGGCAAAACTTTCGCGAGAAGAGACTCGCGAGTCTTTAGGCATCGCTGAAACGGAGGTCGTCGGGACGATAGTCGCGCGAATCGACGCAATGAAAGGGCATGACACGCTTCTGGAAGCCTGCGCGATTCTGAAGCGCCGCAATAGGGACTTCACGCTTTTGATCGTCGGAGACGGGGTCGAACGCGGCAACCGAGAAAGTCTGTCCCGAGAGTTGAATTTGTCGCCTGAAAATGTACGATTTCTCGGCTTTCGAAACGATGTCCCTGACCTTCTTTCAGCCTCCGATTTTTTTCTGCTTCCCTCGTTGACTGAGGGGCTTCCTCTCTCCGTTTTGGAGGCGATGTCGCACTGTCTCCCTATCGTTGCGACAAACGTCGGCGGCATTCCGGAGCTAGTTCAAGAGGGCGTACACGGGTTGCTTGTCCCCCCGAAAAACCAATCTTCGCTTGCGAACGCGATCGAACACATCCTAACGAACCCGATTTTGCGAAAGGAGATGGGGCGACGAGGAGCCTTGCGAGTTCAAAAAGAGTTCTCTTTCAATTCGATGATGGAAAAATATTCGGAAAGGTACGAGGAACTTTTCAATCAACGCTAGAAGTCGGACTTAAGTCCGTTTTCTGATGTGGCAAACCCGCTTTTGAAATTGAGAATCCCACTGACCCGCACATTTGCGATTCTCAATCCGTTTGAGTAGAGGTAAGCGGATTTCCGCATTTCAGAAGAGGGCTTTAGTCCGCCATAATCCGGCTACTCGCTTCCCTCCTCAAGATGCGAGTGAGAGCTTTTCTTGCGGAAATGCTGGTTTTCGATCTTTCCGTTATAAACGCTATGATCTCGTTCACCCACATTTCGATGGAGATCGACTCTGTTTTTAGAGCGATTCCCTGGACAACTCGCGCGCGCTCGGCATGAAGACAATCGTGCCCGACATCCTCAATCGCATAACGCTTCTCTTTAAAAGCGACCGTAACTTTTTGAACGAGTTTTTTTGAGAACATTCCGCCTGTTCGAATCACTTCCGTTTCGATCGGGATTGCGTCCTCCAACAATTTAGAAAAAGTCTCAAAAAAATCTCGATGATTTGCAGCATACTTTTTCGAGATTATAGCCGTCGCTTCAAACTTCAACTTCTCCTGGTTCTCTATTTGCATTTCATCGGGCATAGCATGTTGATTGTAGCGAGATGCGGGTGGCGCGACATGCGCTTCTGCAATGCTCCCTCCTACTCCTCTCTTCGTATTTTCGAACCGCATATCCAACGCAAGTTAGACAAGTTCCAAAAATAACCGCACTAACTTTTCTTGCCGTACGTGATGCAAAGCGTCAAAAAATCAATTCACTTATTTTTGG
>JAYVOT010000384.1:0-1928 GCA_043757795.1 Chthonomonadaceae bacterium
TTTCTCCGCGCCTGATGATCTACATAAATCTGCGTATGAAAATTTGTTTCACGCAATTATGACACATAGGGGCATTGCAACAGGGCAACCTGAAGTTGCTATTCCTTCAGGATATGTTCTCAAACATATACTTGTCCGCTAGTAAAAGCGGCTTTGATAGTTCTTCACAAAGTTGATTCACCACTGTACTCACATCAAATCATATCTCAATATTTATAAGTATTGAGATATGATTTGATGCCAAATATTGTAAATGTTTAATAATATAAACCAACATGCTCAAACAATCTTCAAACAAAAACGTAAACCAGAAACCATTAGAATCTGGACGATACAGCCACGAACAGTTTGGGATAATCTTCGAAAAAATAAAACTCTTTTAGTAGATCCTACTCATGCTAGTTTCAATGGGAATTCTGAACCAGAAATGTTAGCTGCTTATAATTGGTTATGTAATCAAATGGCATTATTCGATGAAAAATATAAAGGAAACTATCCGTGGTGGGGATATACGCACTTTCTTGACCTACGACGTTATCGTGATTTTTACTATCATCACGGAACAAGGAGTGTTAGAATCGAATTAGCTTTGGCTACTGAAAGAGTTCTTTTATCTAGTTACTCAGACTGGGAGTTAGTTTTAGTTCGTAATCTAATACATACGAACGATAACGGAGAATACGAATACGAAGAGTATGATAATTGGCATGATGGTCTTATCGAGAGCGGTAAGCAAACCAACAATCCTTACCCTGAACCCTGGGAAAGCCAAATGCTCGCAAGTTGGGAGAGAATTTTTGAAGTTGATACCAGGTACAGAGGGCACATTATTCAAGCTAATTTTGAAGAGCTAAGGTTAAAGGATGTTGTACAGGTTACAGAATTTACATCTATAAAAATGAAATGATTTAAATTAATTATATTATATTTATTTTAAATTTATAAAAAAAACTAATTTCTACTCTGCATTCGAACGGCAGTTGAGCTATTCCTATGACACAGTCAACCGACTGACAAGCACAACAAATCGGCTGACCGGTCAGACCAACGCCAACGGCAGCACGGTCACAAATACCTACGACAACGCGAACCGCACGACCGACATCCTGCACAAGACCAGCGCAAACGCGACGCTCGCGCACTACGCTTATGCTTACGACGGGGTCAACAACGTCACGACTCGCACCGATACCGACGGCACAGTTACAACCTTCGGGTACGAGGCGACCGACCAACTCTCCTCGGAGTCGAGAGGCGGAACGACCGGAAGTTACGCCATCGGGTACACCTACGACCACAACCAGAACCGGAAGACCAAGGTTCTCAACGGCGTCACGGACACCTACAGTTACGACTCCCACGATCATCTGACCTCGACCAGCAGTAAGAGCTATACCTACGACGCGAACGGGAACTGCAAAACGGTGGTTTCGGGAACTTCGACTACCACGCTGACGTATGACGATGAAAATCGGGTCACGGGGATCACCTACCCGAACTCGTCAACGAACTCCTTCGCTTACAACGGGCTTGGCTTACGGGTGAGCAAGAACGACTCTGCGGGCGCGTTCGCGTATGTCTGCGACGGAACCGGGGTTGCAAGCGCGGTTCTCAAGGACGGCGCGGCGACCTACACGCCGGGACTATCTGAACGCCGCGGGACAACCTCCAAGTTCACGCACAAGGACGCGCTAGGTTCGACTCGGGGGATCACCGACAGTTCGCAGGCTACTACCGATACCCTGCTCTTCGACGCCTTCGGGATGACGGTTAGCAGGACTGGCACGACGCCCACTCCCTTCGGATTCGTGGGGGGCGCGCAGTATCAGACGGATGCTGATAGCGGGCTGATGCTTCTCGGGCATCGGTATTACGACGCGGGCATCGGGCGGTTCATCTCTGAAGACCCGATTCAGGCAGGAGATAAC
>JAYVOT010000385.1:0-1928 GCA_043757795.1 Chthonomonadaceae bacterium
GGGTGTGGGTTTGATTTCGCCGCCGCCCCATCACGACATCTATTCGATCGAAGACCTGGCGCAGCTGATTTTCGACCTGAAAAACGTCAATCAGAAAGCGCGAATCTCCGTCAAACTCGTCTCTGAAGTCGGAGTCGGCACAGTTGCGGCAGGCGTCTCGAAGGCTCACGCCGATCACGTCCTCATCAGCGGGCACGACGGAGGCACGGGAGCTTCGCCTGTTTCAAGTATCAAATATGCAGGCATACCCTGGGAAATGGGGCTTGCTGAGACTCAGCAAACTCTCGTCAAGAACGATCTTCGCGGGCGAATTACAGTGCAGACGGACGGGCAACTGAAAACCGGCAGAGATGTCGCGATAGCCGCCTTGCTAGGTGCGGAGGAGTTCGGGTTCGCCTCCGCGCCTCTCGTCGCGATGGGTTGCATCATGATGCGAGTTTGCCACCTCGGAACTTGCCCGGTTGGCATCGCCACCCAGGACCCCGTGCTACGAGAACGCTTCGCCGGACAGCCTGAAATGGTTGTCAACTTTTTCTTCTTCATAGCGCAAGAGCTACGCGAAATCATGGCGCAGCTCGGGTTTAAGAAATTGATTGACATGGTCGGGCGTGTGGATATGCTCGACACTGACGCAGCGATCTCCCACTGGAAAACAAAGGGTCTTGATCTATCCGCTATCCTAATGCGACCTGAAGGCAGCGAAGAATTTGACATTCATTGCACTGGAAAACAGAATCACGGGTTGGAGGAAGCTCTCGATCTCAAGCTCATACATCTTTCTAAAGCCGCTCTTGAGGACGCTAAACCCGTTTCAATAGATACAAGAATCTACAATAGGAATCGTACGGTCGGGACGATGTTGAGCGGCGAAGTTGCGACAAAGTACGGCGAGAAGGGACTGCCGGACGACACGATTCGCATCAAATTGACGGGTTCCGCCGGGCAAAGCCTGGGCGCGTTCCTCGCCCCTGGAATTTCGATCACTCTGGAAGGAGACTCGAACGACTATCTTGGAAAAGGTATGTCCGGAGGGCGGATCGTGGTCTATCCTCCTAAAAGACTCCATCCTGACTTCAAGCCTTCCAACAATATCATCGCCGGCAACACCTTGCTTTACGGCGCGACTGCTGGAGAAGTGTACTTGAGGGGAGTGGTCGGCGAAAGATTCGCTGTTCGCAACTCAGGCGCGAAGGCGGTCGTCGGCGGAACGGGCGATCATGGTTGCGAATACATGACCGGGGGGACAGTGGTGGTGCTGGGAACTACGGGGCGGAACTTCGCCGCTGGAATGAGCGGAGGCGTCGCCTACGTTTACGACATGGATGGCGACTTCCGCAAACGACTCAACTCGAATTACGGCAAGACGCACATGGAGCCTGTTGTCGAGTTGGAAGATATCGCCGAGTTGAAGGGATTGATTCAAAATCACTCCAAATATACCGGAAGCCTTCGAGCAGCTTCGATTCTGAACGACTGGGACAACTCCCTAAAACTGTTCAAAAAGGTCATTTCAGAGGAGTATAAGAAACTTCTGGAGGATCGAAAGCCGCAACTTATAGCCGTATCCTAGCGGATATCGTGTAATGCCTTGGTACGAATGATTTTTAAGAAGCTGGACAAGACAAGGAGCCGAAGAGATGGCTGACCCCAAGGGGTTTTTGAAATATGGGCGAGAACTGCCTACGAGACGCGAGATCGCTGAGCGAAAATTGGACTGGATCGAACTTTATCAAGAGTTCCCGGAAGAGAAGCTCAAACATCAAGCTGCGCGCTGCATGGACTGCGGCATTCCCTTCTGTCATAACGGTTGCCCGCTTGGAAACATCATACCGGACTGGAACGATCTCGCTTATAGAGGACGCTGGAAAGAGGCGTTGGCGGAGTTGCATTCGACGAACAACTTCCCGGAGTTCACCGGTAAGCTTTGC
>JAYVOT010000386.1:0-1924 GCA_043757795.1 Chthonomonadaceae bacterium
TCCCAATAGAAGCTCTCTTCCCCCCGAAATCGGGGGCGGCGTGGAGCGCCGGGGGCGCGCCAGAACGAACTTTCGGCTTAAGTTAACGCATATGCCCCCCAACCCCCTCTCCGGGGCGGAGAGGGGGAGTCTTAAGTACAAGTTTTACCCGGAATCTCCCCCTCTCCCAGTGAGGAACGAACGTCCGGGAGAGGGGGCAGGGGGGTGAGGTGAGTAGTTACGATAGGAGTACGGAATCCTGAGACGGCTGCATTGCCGTTGCGTTTCACTCCAGTTCCTTGATGACGCGCACTGAAACCTCTAGTTTTTGAGAGGCGGGACCACGAAAGACCCCTCGCAACGGAGGGACGTCCCCGTAGTCTCTGCCTAAATGCACTTTCACGTAACGATGGTCCGTCAAAACGTTATTCGTCGGGTCGAGGCCATGCCAACGCCGATCCGGAAGCAGACACTCCACCCAGGCGTGCATTGCATCGCCGCTCACCAAGCCCTGATGCAACTCATCCTCTCCGCATTCGGAATACTCTTCCTCACTCTCGCTCTCGAAAAGATTTTCCTTTTGCCCGGTGTAGAGGTATCCGCTGACGTAGCGCGCCGGAATTCCGCGATACCGACAAACTGCCAACATCAAATGCGCAAAATCCTGACAAACTCCCATTTTGCTTTCAAGCACCTCCAGCAAAGGAGTGTTTACATCTGTCGTTCCGGGCGAATAGGCGAAATCCCGATAGAGTTTCCTATTCAACTCTTGCACGAATTCCACAACGCCGCCGCCTGTAGTTCGCTCGACTTTAAGAGCGATTTGGGCTATTTCCGGAAAGAATAGCACCCTTTTGGTCCAACTCAAATACTCCGCGAACTCCTGTTTAAGTTCCGGTGAGGACCCAAAAAGATCGAGCGGCGAATCGGAGGGAAGCGAAACAATCGGACAAGCAACTTTTGTTTCAACAAGAGAATTGGCAGTGATGGTCAATGAGCGGTGCGGCAATCTAATTCCAAAATGATGCACTCCGCCGGTAGGCAACTCAAAACGATACATCTTTGCAGATGGCGAAGTTTTGATTGTAAAATCCAAACAAGTCTGATCTTCATCGCTTAAAGGCTCCAAACGAGCCTCATTGTGACTGTCAATCGCCGGAGTTGGATATTCATATCTAGTCGTATGCAGAACTCTCAACCGCAAAATGTTTCGATCCTTCTAAAAGTTCCGGAAATGTCTGAGAAGATCGGTTGGATGGCGCCGGAATAGTTTAATAAGTTAAATACTCTCTCGCAATCGCAGTTCCGATCGTGTCGCACCTTAGCTGCACATTCTCCAGAAATTCATGCAACCCTTCTTGTATAATCTCATCGGGGCGAGCGTATGTCAAATCGGCATGCAACCTGCCGATCAGCCTCTCCGGCTCATTAGAGGGAGCGTCCCCGGTAGTCTCGCTGATTCGCTTAAGACAACCTTCTACTCTTCGAATTCCATGTCGAACCGAAGCGGGAAAATCCTTGTTCAACAACAGAAATCCGACTACTCCCCCCGGAGTGATCCCCGAATGATGAGTTTTACGAAACATCTCAAAAGCGCTGACGGATTTCAAAATAGCAATCCAACCGTGAGTGTCCAATGGTCCTCCTATTCCGTATGGGTGCGGGAGGATGTTGGGTGGCTCAGAATTAACGTCCAGAGTAGTTTCGAGAGAATGGACAGGTAGAAGATCGTGATATTTTACATCAAGCAGGCGGGCAGTCTGCCCCGCCCGCTCTAAAAATCTGCCGGCATCCAGCCAATCGCGCGTCTCTCCCATGATCATCGTGCGATTCAGGATGCCCTGAAGCAGGTGTGAAGAGTTTTTGACAATTTGGAAGAATTCGTGCGGACTGCCTGCCAAAACTCTGTCCACATCCCACTCCTGAAGGCGTCTGTAAGAGATAT
>JAYVOT010000387.1:0-6989 GCA_043757795.1 Chthonomonadaceae bacterium
TTCGCGAATTCCCAACAGGTTCAAGTTCGGACCGTGAATCAATGACACTCTGATCATTCATCTCCTCTTTCGTCTTTTCTATCGTTACTTGGACTATCACTCGGATCCGCAGGGAGTTGCAATAGAGTCGCCTCCTCCACGAGCAGTGTCGGGAGTCCGTCACGCACAGGGAAGGAGTATTTCCCGCAGTCGCACAAAAGCGCGTCTTCTGCGGCAGTCAAGTGAACAGGTCTCTTCTCAGGGCAACCCGGACACCTCAACAAACACAAAAACCAGGGGTCGAGAGTCTGTTTGCGTTCATCAAGGGGTTTTATTTCCGTCATGCTGTGATTCCGAATCCGGATTCAGTTTTGGCTAGCTCTAAGGTCGGACGAGAATGGAGGTCGAAGAACTGCGCCGATGCGGCGATTGTTTGAGGATTCTCCACAAACAATCGTGAAGCCGTCGCCTCTCCAAACATCCTTGAGATGGAAGCAAACGCCTCCGACAATATCGGAGGTCGCCAGGAAGCAGAGTGGCAATCGGATGCGACGACTGTGATTAGACTTTCTTCAAGCATCCAAATCCCCGCGTCATGAGCTAAAGAGCCGTTTTCCCCGGTCACGCTCATCGCTGTCAACTGCAACAAAGCTCCGGCTTTTACATATTCTCGCACGAGTGAAGGGTCTTTTTGAACCATAGAATTTCGCTCAGGGTGCGCAAGAATCGGAACGATTCCCGCATCGCGTATCAGACTGATCGCCTCAGCGATCCACTCGGGAAGGCGGTCAAAAGGAGGTTCGACAAGCGCATACATCCCGGCGTTTCCAATCGTAAGCGTTTTTCCGTCTCGCAACTCTTTTGCAGAACTGAGGGTGAGCGGAATCTCCTGCCCGCAAACGATCGTGAAATTCCCCGGCAGACTGGATCTATTGATTTCGGCTTGAACTTGCGCCGCGAGAGAGCGAATCAGAGCGGGAGTATTCTCTCTTCCACCATAAAAACGATGCGGCGTGGCGATCATTACAGTCGTCCCCTGTGCGACCGAAACTCTTGCCATTTCGATTGAGTTCTCTATTTTGATTGCGCCGTCGTCTATGCCGGGCAATAGGTGCGTGTGTACATCCGACGCTCCAACAAGTTGACTCAATACTTTCGCCGACTTTGGCTGCAATGCTATCACAAAAAATCTCCGCTTCGTGAGAATGCCGTCTCTGGCTAAACGCTGTTCCTTCGCATCCGCGCAAAGGAATTAGTAGGAAAATTCCAACCTACTCTGGTTGAACGAATTTTTGAGTGTTCGGCGGGTCAGTTTTTCCATAGACGCTCGTTTGCGGGAAATACGCCACCCAACCATACCACTCGCTCAAATGACTCTCAACGCTTGTCAACAGTTTACCTGCCAAAGCGCCTTCTTCGGCTTTTCCTTCTATATTCCAACGGCTGCCGGTCTCTTTGTCATAGAAATAGAGTTTGCCGCTTGGGAGTTTTCGAGACTCGAACGTGAGCGTCTTGCCGTCGACAACTCTAGAATAGGCGGCTGCCGTGTCCGCTTCCTCATCGAAGAAGGCAACGAGAGGAGTATTGTCGAGCACATCGTTGACGACGTCCGCCTCCGCTTTAAGAGATTTCAAGGGATAGGCGCGCACATTTTGCAATGCGGGTTCTCTGGTTTCAGGTTTTGCGGATGATTTATCAAGCGTCTTGCCTTCCGCTTTCGTCCGAAGTTCAGCTGGAATGGCGACTGCCAGAATCATTTCCGCAAACGGCAGTCTCGGATCGGTTCGTGTAATGGTCGGGAAGAACATCTTCGGAAGATCGACGTAGCCGCGCTTATCCGGATGATAGTATTTTTTGAACTCGGTCTCCTGCGACATGACGAGCGTGTCAGGATGAAGCGCTTTCCAACGCCCCCAGGTAATATTCAAAAGCGGCTTGGATTTCAGTTTCGAACCGACTCGCACGCCTTTCGCCGCAGTTCCATCCGCTTGAAGCCAGATTGTTTCGGTGTCTCGATCACAAAGCGTTACGACGCCGTTGTACAACCCATAAAAATCGAGCATGATCTTTTTGCCGTCTACAAAGGGTTCATAACGAATTCCCGTGTTGCAGACGCTGCAGTAGCTGATCGCGAAAAATTCGTCTGCGCCTTTGGAATCTTTCATCACGTCATTGATGACATGATGAAACCAGGCTATTTTCAGAGGATAGGCTCGGCTCTGTCCGTTTTGAGTGAAGGCAAGTACGAAGTCGGAATTTTCCATAAAGAGCGCTTCGTTCGCTTTTATCATCGCAGGGTTGTCAATCGACTTGAAAGGCATCATTTTTCTGAAATCCGCCAGAGCCTTCAGTTCGAATCCCGGAGCGATCTTATCCGCTTCCGGAGTCGGTTTCTTCGGTTCAACTTCTTGCGCATGTCCTGGATTTGGTAGTCCCACGGCGAGAAGGGTCAGGCAAAGAAGAAACGCTTTGCCGACGTTGCATCGGAGTCGCTCGATCTTAATTTTGAAATGAGTCATCTCTTTCGTCTTTCGGTGAGAAATGAGGTAAAAATTAGGCACAATATTTTACAATCGTAGTAAAAGGATGGAATTTGCAAATGCTTTCTAAACGGCACGTCGGATTTTTTTGCCTTGTGCTGATTTTAGTCCTGCTTTCGCTTTCCATACCGCTTCGCTGCGTAGTGCTAGCGATGCAGGTTGGAGCAATGACAGGCTTTGCGGGAGCGTGCATGGGCGCATCATTAGCGATGACTACCAGAACTCTGCGACCCTTTCAAATCTACTTATGGCTCGGAGCAACGTTTTTAACGCTCGCGCCACTCTATTTGAATTTCCCGAGCGCGGACGAAAACGATGTGCATTTGTGGAAAGGCGCGCCTTCCATTGCATCCAACTACTTTGACGTTTTGCGAATGGGAGTGTTCCTTCTCGCAATTCCTTACCCCTTTGCACTCCTTGGACACCATGCGACCGACTATCGTGAAGAAGCGATAGCGCTTGAGGAAAATGAAACTACGGATTTGTAGCCGCGTCAATAACATTATCAATATAGCCCTGCATAAATATGATACCCGGAATTAGCGACAACGAATGAACTCGAATTGGAGAGTACGAAATGGACGAAACGACGATCTATCAGAACGCATCTCACCCGCCGCACCTGAAACGGAAACGCTTCTGGAAGAGCGCGGCGCTCTTTTTCGCCGCCTTCATACTCGGCGGGTTCGTTTTGCCGAACATTCGGGTCGGTTGGAAGGAGCCTGAGAGCAGAGCGGATGTCTCTGTCGGGCTAGGCGTGCGACCGGGGACTCCTATTCCGCTTTCAGACGGAGAGTATTACGCTAAAGCGGCGCAAATCGCAAGCCCAGCCATCGTGAATATAGACACGCAACAACGTGTTGCTCCGAATTTTATGGACGACGAGTGGTTTTCGGGCGGTCGTTCTCGTTTGCAGACTACTGAGGGGTCAGGCGTCATTATCGACAAAGCGGGGGATATTCTAACGAATGAGCACGTTGTCGGGGCGGCGAACGAGACGGGTAAAAAGATTACCGTCACTCTGAATGACGGCACAGGGCGTAAGTTGGAGGGCACAGTCATCGGGGCGGATCATACGACGGATGTCGCTCTTGTCCGAATCTCCGCGCCGAACCTTCCGGTCGCAAAGCTTGGAACGGTGCAAGGACTAGTTCCCGGTCAGATGGCGGTCGCGATCGGAAATCCGCTTGGCTTCAGGTTCACTGTGACTCACGGAGTCGTGAGCGCGCTCGGACGACCAATTAACGACCAGAGCGCCGGGCGAGTGTATGAGAACTTGATTCAGACGGACTGCGCGATCAATCCCGGAAACTCCGGCGGGGCGCTCGTGAACATACAGGGGCAGGTCATCGGCATCAACACGATCGTCGCGACACAGGCGCAGGGCATCGGCTTCGCGATTCCTATCGACACCGCCTTGCGGGTCGCGGACGAGCTAAAGCGATTCGGGCATGTGAAAAGACCCTGGCTCGGAGTCGTCGTTACGACGAACACGCCGCAACTCGCCGCTGAGTATGGGCTTCCGAATGTGAAAGGAGTGGTAGTTTCCGGCATCAGTCGTGCGAACCCTTCTGCGACTTCCAAACTTCAGCAGGGGGATGTCATCACGGAGATCAACGGCAATAAGGTGACTTCGGATGGGGAGTTTAAGAGCATTGAGAAGAAGTTGAGAATCGGCGAGCGTGTGTCGCTGACGATCAGGCGCGGAGATAAATCCGGCAAAGGAAATCTTACTGTGGGCGAAGCTCCTTAAGCCGGTCGGACCGAAGTCCGCGTGCGCGGACTTCGGCATGCAAATCGCTATAAATATGTGTCTAAGCGGAGTTCAGTGCGCTGTCCATCGGACACAAAGCAATACAAGCATTTTGACTCCTCAGTGGACGCCTGTTTCGGTTGTTAGCGAGCAACAAATATTCAAGGTCAATAGAAAGAGAGTTTTATGACGAAAGCGATCGTGTTGGTTTCCGGGGGGATGGATTCGTGCGTGACGGCGGCGTTGGCGAAGGAGGCGGGGCACGATCTGTTGCTTCTGCACGTCAACTATGGACAAAGGACGGAGGAGCGGGAACTAAAGGCATTCCACGATTTAGCGGATCATTACGGAGTTGGTTCGGCCGATAGAATGGTGTCATCGATTGCACACCTGAAGGCGATCGGGGGGAGTAGCCTGACGGACGAATCGATCCCCGTGACGCAGGCAGACCTGGAAACAGCCGAGATTCCCACTTCCTACGTGCCCTTCCGAAACGCGCACATGCTGAGCATCGCTGTGTCGTGGGCGGAAGTGATGGACGCCAAACTCATCTACATCGGCGCTGTCTATGAGGACAGCAGCGGATACCCGGATTGCCGCCCCGAATACTATGCGGCCTTCAACGAGGTGATCCGTATAGGGACTGCGTTGGGCGACATTCGAATTGCAACCCCCATTATCCATATGAAGAAAGAGGAGATCGTTCTCGCCGGAACAAAGCTTGACGCCCCTCTCCACCTAACTTGGAGCTGCTACCAGAGCGGCGACATCGCTTGCGGCGTCTGCGACAGTTGCGCATTGCGATTGCGAGGCTTTCAGCGCGCCTGCGTCCTCGACCCCATTTCTTACGTCTCACGACCCATATATTAAGTTAAAAGTCAGCACTCCACTCTCCTGCAACTTGATTGACGGTAATGCGTGAAAAGTACCTGCTAGTTTTTGAAACTTGATTAAACGAATTAAATGATAAACTACCATAGTTAATGCGAACATCCTGCTCAGTGTAGAGCGATAAGGCTTATTTGTTATTTACATTAATGATGGCAATCGAAAAAAAGCGAGTGCGGGAATGGCTTTTCCCATGACCGACGAGAAGAACCACCCAACGCCATGGGTCTGTTTGCCGGGTTTGCTGACGGGTGTTTCATCGCCTGAATCGGTCCGCTCACGAGAAAGCTGTCAAAGGCGCTCTCGGTCTCGTCGAAGAGATAGGGCGGGGGCGAGTAGAGACCGTCTGCGTCTCGGTAATACTTGTGCTTCCCGGCGAAGAAGTCGGATCGATCCACGTAGTTCAGCGAGTCATCCGTCTGATTCGTGGTCGGGTTCTCCTCCTCGGTTCGAATGTCGTAAGCGTGCGTCCAGCCCTGCCCGAAAGGTCCGATTCGGTCGTCCATGCTGTTGTAGGTGCGCTACATCGCCAGCCCCGCGCCCTTGCCCGGAGCCACCTGCACATCCGTGAACGACTTGAAGAGGTTTCCGTTGCAGAGGTTCACGTCCTTCAGACTCCGATGCCAGGGCAGGGTTCCCGCAAAGTATTTGTTTCGGTATCCCTTGCCGGTCTGCTTCATCTCGGCGGCGGTCATCAGGCGAACTTCGGGTTGGTTTGCGAGTTTGTCGGCGGCCTCTTTCGCTCGCTTGGCGTCCACCTTCTTCCACTGCGCCGGAGTCAGAGTTGGACTCTGTGTTGGGAGGAGGCTCAGTTTTAGTCGCGGTCAGATGGCTCACTTTTTCACACGGTTTGACTCACCAAGCGTATTGTTAACAAACGCTCAAATCGTGTCCAGTTTTAGGGGTGCAGTACAATAGCAATATTTAGTTCAGATCTAAGCCGAACACATTCTGTCCAGAATCTAATTTCAGCTAACGAAATACGAATATCCCTACTGTAGCGCGAAATACCTTTTGACATCATATGTTCAAACCCGTAATTATTATCTGTTTTGTCAAGACACAAGATCAAGTTATTTGCGATGAAATCATCAATGTCGATATTTTGAGTGGGGATTGTCTCTATCGAAATTAAAGATTGGTGATTGATAAGCAAACTTTCAGCCCCCTGAATAAAAGGCAAAATCTCATGGACAAAATCTATGTTTGCAAACATAAAATCAGGATTTAGTGCGGATATTTTGCCAATGATTTTTAAGCCTTGATAGATGACGCTTACTGCTTCATCAATTACTAGTGATTCGTAATTAGTTTGGACTAATTTTTTGTTTAACAATACTATTTTAAATAACAAGTGCACTATTTTTTCGATACTCATAACTGCTTCCATCACTGCTAACCTCACTGGTGACGACGAAGTGATATCAAAACCCTAACTTAAAACACAAAAAAGAACAGCTTATCGAAAGGTGTTTGTCTCAAAGTACAGAGATATAGTTCACAGAAATGCGTTCTCCAGTGGGCCGTACTAACGTACAAACACTGTAGCGAACTCATAGTACGCAGATAATAACAACATCGTCATTCGATATGACACATCGGCAAGTTGTTCCAGAAAGAGGTATTGTGTTGTAAATCGACTTCAATTGTTTTAGAGTCCTCATGTACGGAAAGCAAATACTCTACTTTGTATATCGATTAAATCAGGTCGCAATTCATGTCGGAATTTAGCTAGCAGTCTGTCGGAGAGAAGTGCTTTTGAACAAAAAACGCTTGTTTTGTGTCAATTTTGGCAATTCTAGCTCGGATTCAGACTGAACAATCACAAA
>JAYVOT010000388.1:0-1917 GCA_043757795.1 Chthonomonadaceae bacterium
GAGAACCTCGAGTCCTTTTTCGCAGTAGGTTTTCAACCAGGCTGAAATCGTTTCTTCACTCACGAGTGAAATCTTTGCGATTTGTCTTTGACACAATCCTTGATCTTTGAGGAGAAGCAAGTGAAGTCTGGGTTTGATAAAGCGATTTGTCTCATTCTTGTACTTGAGAGTAATGAAGTCGCGTTCCTGAATTTGGCGCAGACGGCGCTGAAATAGGACTTAACTTCTCGAACACAAAAACCAGTTATGCTTCAGACAATTTTCTCAAATAAATATTGCGTGAGCGGTTTGCTGCATAGGCAATAAGATTCAGTCCGAACTCTATCGACTCCCGGACTCTCTCGCGTGCGTCATGGGCTTCCGGTTTTTGTACTTGTCCCGCCCACGCGGCTCCATAGTCGCAAGCGCTGAAGAGAAGCCCCAAGGAATGATCAGCGAAAACAAGCCCGGTCTCCCCGCCCGGAGGCAATCCGGGAAATCGGAAATGAGAATTCAGCAAAGGGTCCCCTGCTTCGACAGGTTTCATCTCAGCTCCAAGTTGCAAAGTCAACTCCTTGAAGCATCTTGCAAACTCCGAAAAATCATCCGAATCGTGCATTCCGGCAGCTTCTGCAAACAGAGTTCCCCCATTTTCCAAATACGTTTTCAATTGTTTCGCCTGAGCCTCGCTAAAAGGTTGAAATCCTTTTTGTCCGGCAAGATAAAGCAACGTAGGTTCCTGCCCTGAAGAAGGTAAATTCTCTCTATCAACGGGATTGGCAAAAGCGAGCGCAAACCCTTGCGATCGTCCTTCGTTCAAGAGGTTCCAAAGACCTGCTCGACGCGGATACCGCCTCTCAGAATCGGAGGTAGGAGGGTAAACCAACTCTCCCACGGCGATGTCTGAATAACAGGCTGGAAACGCAGGATTTCGGAACATCAAGTCAATCTCATCCACTGCCGGCTCAAGGGATTTTTGCGAGTTTGAGATAGCAGCGTCAACGCCGGAGCGCTCAATTCGAGCCAACTCGATCTTAGGATCGGCAAGAGGCGAATTCGACGCTTCGACAATACTGCCTTCTCGTAGTCGATACCCCTGCGAAACTCCGCCGACATCGACCCCAGGGGAGTCGTCTAGGGAAGCGGCAAACTCGATGCCGATGTATTGAAATCCGCTCATAGTTAGTTGCAACGAGACGCAGTTGTTCAAAACGACTGTCTGTCCATTTCGATCAATCGCAACTCCGGGGGCTACGACAACTCTTTTTCCGTCAGCGGAAGCGATCACTTCCAAGCCGGTCACAATGCCCGGTCTGTGTCCCGCCAACAGATGGAGACGACGATGCAGAACATGCGTCAGATGAGACTCGTTCCAGATTTCAGCGTCCACCGGAAGTTCGTTGCAAGCCTGTATTCCCGTTATCGGGGTTTGAATCAATCTCTCCAGGGTCAATGGAACCGCCTCCGAAAAAATAGGGTCGTTCAAATATTCGTCTCAGTCACTCTCAAGTCATACGCCGTATGCGCCGGTTTTTGCGCCTCTATAATGCGCTTCAAAATTCCGATGTCGATGGAAGCTGATCGCGGGACTGCCAAAACTACCAGAAATGAGTGCGCGGCGAGATGTCCCAGGCGCGGCGATTGTCCAAAAGTCGTCCCGTCGCCAAGCCGAAGCCCTTTGTGAGGACGATCAAAGATTTGCGGTTTCACTCCCGCATAAATTTCCAGATATCGGGACAATCCTCGCCTTGTCCCCCGCATTCGAAAGAGTTGTGCAGACTCATTCAAAAGTCTCCGTTTTTTGGCTTCAGGAAAGCTCGTTTCGAGAGTCAAACCTGCGCACTCCGCCAGCCAGGGCAAAAACTCGGATGGGGTGAAATCGGTATTTAAAGCAAGGGAAGAATCCTCCAACAATCTCTCAAAATCGTTAAAGGCCTC